>NVVH01000015.1 GCA_002402135.1 Fidelibacterota bacterium
CTGTCTCACTCTCGCAATTATTGATAAATGGAGGAAAACAAAAGATGAAATATCGAATACTTGCAATTGCATTGGCATTAATTCTTGTCGGCTGCGGATCAAATAGTTCCGGCAGCAGTGAAGAAACCCGCTCGGATTCACCCGAATGGTGGTTTTCTCCCGCTACATCTGAAACGCACTATTATGCTTTCGGACAAGCTAAAAAACAAAATCCAAGTCTGGCTCAAAAAGTCGCWACTCAGAGAGCTAGGGATGACATTTCAAATCAAGTCAAATCAAACGTAAAAAATGAAATCCGCGATTGGATGCAGGAATCCGGACTTGGTGACAATGCTCAGGCATTGGAGTTCTCAGAAAACACAACCGTGGCAATTTCTGATAACGTTTTGCAAGGTGCTACACCTGATAAGTACTTTAAAGCGAAAGATGGTACGGTTTATGTTCGTGTCTCTTATTCAAAAGATGGAGTAGAGAAAGCCATATTTAATGCTGCCAAAAGAGAAGAAGCCCTCTATAATGAATTTAAGGCTTCTCAAGCTTTTGATAGGTTGGATAAAAAGTTATCAGGCGACTAACTCGAACCAAAAGTAAGAATTAAATTAGCAGACATACAATACCCTTCCAGACGTTTTACTGTGACGTTTGGCAGGGTATTGACTCTCAATGTAGCGTAAATGCTTTAAATATGAGTAAAAACATTCGAGTATAAAAAGTATTGCAATTAGTCAAAATGGCTGTAAATTCTTACAAGAAGTGCCTGAAGATTCTCGGGTGAGTACAAGTAAACGAATAAGATCCTCTATAAAGGTATCGACATTCCCACTGTAGTTCTCCCTTTTCTTCAAGCAGTAAGTTGACTAGTAAATAACCAAATGGAGTAACATAAACATGTCTGAAAGACAAAAAGGTACAGTCAAGTGGTTCGATAGCCGTAAAGGTTACGGTTTTATCACCACGGAGAGCGGCAGTGATGTATTCGTACATTTCTCGTCAATTGGCGGTGATGGATTCCGTACACTGGAAGAAAACATCGCAGTTGAGTTCGAAGTCGTTGACGGCGATAAAGGTCCTCAAGCAAAAGACATTACGCTTGTTGATTAAAAGGTCCTTTATCTGAAGATCTGTTAAACACAGATTCTTTGATAACGCATTGACTGAAGTAAAAAAGAAAGGCGCCTTTGGCGCCTTTTTTTTTATCTCTATTTTCGTAGCGGAGGAGGGACTTGAACCCCCGACACGCGGATTATGATTCCGCTGCTCTAACCAACTGAGCTACTCCGCCAATTACGCGGCGAATATACGTCTTACCGCATCAGATTTAAAAGCTCAAGGGAAAGCCTCACACCCACGCCTGAAGGTCCGCCGGGAATATACGGTCTGGTCTTGTCCCACCATGCTGTTCCGGCGATGTCCACATGAGCCCACGGCGTATCACCCACAAATTCCTTTAGAAATGCTCCGCCGGCAATGCTTCCCGACTGCATGGGTGCGCCGATATTCTTTACATCAGCAATCTTACTTTTCACATCCTCACAGTAAACATCCCACAGAGGAAATTCCCATACGCGCTCACCCGTCGCTTCCCCTGCCTCTTTCAGCCGGGAAATGAGCCGCTCATTATTTCCCATAATTCCGCTGGCGTTGTGGCCAAGAGCAACAACTACCGCTCCGGTGAGAGTGGCGAAGTTCACCATATAACGAGGATTATAGGTTTCGGAAACGTAGGCRAGAGCGTCCGCCAAGACAAGGCGACCTTCCGCGTCCGTATTCAGGATTTCTATAGTCTTGCCGTTGTACGCTTTAACGATATCGCCAGGTTTGGTGGCGTGTCCGCCCGGCATATTCTCCGTGGCAGCAATGGCCATGACTACATTCTTTTTCAGATCCAGTTTTCCGATAGCTCTCATAACCCCAAGAACCGCTGCCGCTCCGCACATGTCGAACTTCATTTCGTCCATTGATTTCGACGGCTTAATGGAAATACCACCCGTATCAAAGGTAATCCCCTTACCGACAAATGCTACTGGGCGCTGATTTTTAGGGCCTCCATTATACTCCAGCAGAATAAACTTCGGCGGCTCGTCAGTCCCTTTGGCTACAGATGCAAACGCTCCCATCCCCATTTTGGTAAACTCCGATCGGCCCCATACTGTGCATTTCATGCCGAATTCATCCGCAATCTTCTGAGCTTCTTTGGCCAGGCGGGTTGGTGTCGCAACATTGCTCGGGTGAGCTGCCAAATCACGGCTAAGGCAGACCGCTTCAGCGATGGACTGTCCTTTCTCCACCCCTGATCTCACAGCACCATTTACGAGAGTAACTTTCTCCACAACCGTTTCATCTTCTCTATCTGACTTATAGTCCAGGAATTTGTAAGAGCCGAGGATTAATCCTTCAACAAATGCCCCGGAAGCTGCAGGGCCGGAAACGTCAAGGTCCTCTCTCCCGGGAACCTCTGCTGAAAATATTTTCGCCTTCATCCCTGCTGCAGATGAGGATGCAGTACCTCCGGCCTGGCGCAGTTTATCCAACGAGAATTCCTTCCGTTTTCCTAAACCTGTCAGCAGAATTCGCCTAGAAGGACCCTCTGAGTAGAGTGCCAGGGTCTTGTTGGATTTTCCATCGAAGTCGTCTGAATCAAGAGCTCGAGCTATAACACCGCCACTGGATTCATCTACAGACGTTTGAAAATCAGTGAGTTTCTTATCTTCAAAAACACCCAAAACCAACAGCTCAAGAGATTCTGAGTCCCACTTCCCTGATTGAATCGAAACWTSWYKWAGMRWKNGCCATTATTGTTCTCCTTATTTAATATAATTACCAGCAGGGAAGTTAGGTTTTTTACAGCAAAAGAGAAACTAAATCCCGCAGCATATTATCCATTTTTCATATAGTCTCATAATTACTGCTTGACATCTAATCTGACAGAGTCTATATTCTATACGCCTTTTGTATGCCTACGGTGTAAAAAACTAACAAGAGAGGAAATTATGGAAAGAATGGAACAGAGTAACAGTATAGAGATATTGCCTTTACCCCCGACAATAATAGTCTGTCCGGACTGCAGTGTACCATGGTCAGCAGATTACGATGATTACAGCTGGATGCGAAAGCGCGATCTACTGGTTTGCGCGTGTGGGGAAGTACTTTGTGAAGTAAACGAACTGTGCGACTGAGGAACTGTTACAACAATTCCTGAGCTACTGTCGCCCTGCCACCAAATCTTCCACTACTGTGGGGTCTGCCAGCGTTGATGTATCCCCCAGTTGATCCACTTCACCTTCTGCGATTTTCCGCAGAATCCGCCGCATAATCTTTCCTGACCGGGTTTTAGGCAAGCCGTCCGTAAACTGGATTTTGTCCGGTGTTGCGTGAGGACCGATTTCAGCTCGTACAGTCTTCACAATATTAGCAGTAAGTTCGTCATCCGGTTCCAATCCGCTCATCAAAGTAACATAGGCATAAATCCCCTGCCCTTTTATATCGTGAGGATAACCGACAACAGCCGCTTCAGCCACTCCGGTTGTTTTTCCAATAGCCCCTTCTACTTCGGCTGAACCAATGCGGTGGCCTGAAACATTCAGCACATCGTCTACCCGGCCGGTAATCCAGTAGTACCCGTCTTCATCACGTTTAGCGCCGTCACCCGTTAGGTAGTAGCCGGGAAACGTGGCAAAATAGGTCTGGCGAAACCGCTCATGATCACCGTAAAGCGTCCTCATTATTCCCGGCCAGGCAGACTTGATGGCCAAGAGACCTTCCGCTACTCCACCCAACTCATTTCCTTGCTGATCCAAGATCACCGGTTCGACACCGAAAAACGGCAGCGTAGCAGAGCCCGGTTTGGTGGGAATTGCTCCCGGCAGAGGTGTGATCAARATCCCGCCGGTTTCAGTYTGCCACCACGTATCAACAATTGGGCACTTCTCACTGCCGATGACAGAGTGGTACCACATCCACTCGGGCTCCTTAATGGTCTCTCCCACCGATCCCAGCAGCCGCAGCGATGAAAGGTCGTGCTCATTTGGCCATTTGTCTCCGTGTCGCATGAGAGCTCGGATAGCGGTAGGAGCTGTGTAGAACAGATTAATTTTGTGCTTATCCACAATCTGCCAAAACCGACCCATATCCGGATAGGTGGGAACGCCTTCAAACATTACGGTGATTGACCGGTTCGCCAATGGTCCGTACACAATGTACGAGTGCCCCGTCACCCAGCCGATATCGGCAGTACACCAATAGATGTCATCTTCGTGGTAGTCGAAAATTTGCTCGTGAGTAAATGCTGCGTAGACGAGATAGCCCCCTGTCGTATGAAGTACACCTTTGGGCTTTCCCGTTGAACCGGATGTGTAAAGTATGAAGAGCGGATCTTCGGCGTCCATCTCCTCAGGTGGGCAGTGCGGGTCAGCCCYTTTCATCGCCGCGTCCCACCAGATATCCCGACCCTCTTCCATGTTCACATCTGCACCCGTCCGCTGAACCACTACTACAACCTCTATAGACGGTGTTTCGGCGCACGCTTTGTCGGCATTGGCTTTCATGGGAATGTCCAGCTTTTTCCCGCGGACACCGGTGTCCTGAGTAATCAGCATCTTGCAGGAAGAATCGTTGATGCGATCCCGCAGGGARTCTGAGCTGAAAGCGCCRAAGACGATGGAGTGAACAGCACCAATGCGGGCGCACGCCAGCATAGCAATGGGAAGCTGAGGTACCATCTGCATGTAAATACAAACTCTATCGCCTTTCTGAATACCGTTGYCCTTAAGGACATTGGCGAACTTTTCCACCTCAGCCAGCAGTTCTGCGTAAGTGAAGGTTTTATCCTCAGCGGGATCATTCCCTTCCCAGATRATGGCCGWWYSATYTCCRWAWCCRKYTTYMAYRTGKCGRTCRAKRCARTTRTARSWWRCGTTAAGCTTYCCRCCGCTRAACCATTYGATKTYWSCKTYAAYAAAATCNAAATYTWCSANATMRTCSYMCWKKKYWYNANCCARTSKARYCKYTSRGNCTRTTTNTGMCCAAAATCCGGCGGGATCTTCTATGGATTCCCGATACAGCTTCTGGTACTGCTCCATGGAACTGATATGAGCATTTTCTGAGAATTCACTGCTTGGATAAAACTTCTGATTACTTGACAAGTTAACCTCCCTTAATTAGTAGATGTTTCAATCTCGAAAAATTACTGAAAATTGCCTTCACTGCAAATGCATTTACATATCTATTATGCCCAAAGGTACATTTTCGAGATTAACCTTGACTGAACAGTGAGTAACAAAGAGTCAGAACAATCTGAATTGGTATAATCTTTCATAGAGAGGCTTACATTGATTATAGGTCGGAATCAGGTTTGCTGGTAATAGTTCATCTGATGGCTTATACGGACGAAATCCGGTGGATTCTTCTACATTCTGATACCAGTATTCTCCCCACACACCATCAGAGTTACGTTTACCCTTTGGCCAMGAKARCATYCGRTTTGMAAAGRGAAYTCYYAACYTRTYACACATTTTYTTRAGAATYCYTYCYGGATTGGATAARASATCCTTWGYATCCAGTACAATGGGAATTTCTCCAGTTATTTTTTTCACCAATTCAAATAGCTCTGCCTGACGGTTGTACCCCAAAAGGTCCAAACTCCTGATTTCAAACTTTTTTGAATAGGAAAGTATCACTTCCTTTGGATCGCGGATGAGAAAGCAACTGGTGACTTTTTCAAGCCAGTCCAAACTCCAGTCAGCCAGCATGTGATGGGCCATATGTTTCTGATACCAGATGACTTTTGAATCAGGGATAGGACCGGTGATGTATTTCACAACTTTCTCCCCGTCCGATTCCATRGCTTCCACKATTTCATCCCGGCCGGGATGATCCAGCCCGGTCTCTTTTAGATAGGCGCCATAAAATGGTTCATCAGAAACTGCTGTATCTTCCCGGTTTTCCCATGATCGCATCAAAGCCGTGGAAATGTTCCTGGGTCCCGACCACATGGCTATCCACATAGATCCACCCATTTAGTTGCTGGATGAGTAACGTGTTTCAATGTGATTATGATAAAGGGTTTGCAAYCTMTTGGCAAAARGACCTCTATCCCCATATGAAAGAACATGTCCATCTACCTCAACAACCGGGATAACTCCAGCAAATGTGCCCGTTACAAAACACTCATCAGCTTCATATACATCCTTGGGAAGGAAATTCTTCTGGAAAACGGGAATATGATTCTCTTCGCACAGCTGGATGATTTTCCCCCGGGTTACCCCATTCAGACAATATTCTCCCGTGGAGGTCCAAACCTCCCCGTTTTTAACCATGAAAAAATTGGTGGAATTRCAGGTWGAGACATARCCGTGGACATCCAKCATGAGCGCTTCATCCACTCCTGCTTTTTCGGCCTCGATGCAAGCTGCTATGCAGTTGAATTTGCTGAGGCTGTTAATCTTTGGATCCTGTGAGCCGGCCGTTCCCCGGAAAATTGAAACTGTTCCAAGCCGGATACCTTTTTCACCCACCGTCTCATCTGCCGTTTTGTACTCAGGGATGATGACAATGGTAGGTCCACCAACGTTRGCRCTGGGATGCTGRTAGGGCGTRYTTTTCAGTCCRCGGGATACAATRAGCCGRATGTGKACGYCACTMTYCATCCCGTTTRYTTCGGTTRTCCGGTAAATAGCYTKAGTMAGYTCYWCTGGMGATTYCMCYATATCRATTGCGATTGCCYTTGCGCCATCGTACAAGCGATCAAGGTGTTCTTYCAGGAAAACAAGATGTCCGTTGTGGAGACGAATYCCYTCCCAGACMCCATCCCCRAGRAGAAAKCCRCTGTCGAAAACGGACACCTTCGCCTCGGCTCTMGGAATCAGTTYWCCATTKATRYWRATCAGRATGGAATCGTTCCGGGGATCRTGGYTGTATTCGTGRGTTCCCATCAAAGGAATMRTGACTATCCGAGGCTGCCYTCAATGCAGGTTGTGTCGAAKCCWCCTCGGGTGTTGTAGATGGTAGTCACCTGCAAATGGTCCGTCYCCAGCACTATTTTAAGGTCGTCATAAATCCGCTTAGTGRCGGCTTCYTGGAAAATACCCACATTCCGGAAGCTGATAAAATAGTACTTCAGACTTTTCAGYTCYACGCACTTTCCTCCATCGGGGTGGTACTCAATCTTTACATAGGCGAAGTCGGGCAGTCCGCTGAAGGGACAGACAGCGCTGAACTCATCGGTCTCGGTGATGATAAGCTGATCCGGACTGTCAAACTCAAAGGTCTCTAGAAAATCGGGGCGGATGTTACTCTCATCCACAAAATCAAATATTTTACCTTCCGCTTTAGCCATGACTTCCTCCCATCAATTGTTTTTACTTTTTTTCGAATAATCTTTGATGTGCTGCGTTGCCTCTTCCAGCGACGGGCAGATTTTGTGAGCGTGGTACAGCAGCCACGGACTCACCTTCCCTTCCGGACAGACAGCCACCACCTGAATATCCCTTTCCCAAGCATAAAGCACTTCCATGGAAGTGCCTACACTGGGGCGGTCGTGGTAGACCAGGACGACATCACAGCTGTCAATGAAAGCTTTATCCTCTTCAACAATCTGAGTGTAAAGTTCATCCGTCTTTTCACGGTAGTCCCGGTCCATGGGATCAACTGTCATAATCCCATCCAATTGCTGTTTCGCCTCTTCACGCCAAGCGATGCATTCCCGATCGGTGCGCTGAAATATGGGTCCTGCCAGATAAACTTTCATTTTAACACTCTAAATCTATTTAGAATTTACAGTTTACGGTTAACCAAATTRCAGGATTAAGAAATTAAATTGATCCAAATCCTCCCCCTCCCGGTGTCTTGATGATGACGGTCTCACCGGCCCTGATTACCCTTTCCACCTTTCCTCTCAGATTCACCAGTTGACCGTCTTTCTTCACCAGTTGATTCTTCCCCTTGGCCCCAGGATTTCCTCCAGCCATTCCGTAGGGAGGGTAAATCCGCCGTTCAGAAAGTATGGACACCTTTCGCGGCTCAAGAAACTTCATCTCCCGGATGGTCCCGTTCCCGCCCCGGAATTTGCCTTTACCGCCGGAGCCGCGGCGGATGACAAACCGCTCCAGCCGCAGTTCGGGAAACCTCTGCTCCAGTACTTCAGGGTCGGTGGCCCGGGTATTGGTCATGTGAACCTGCACAGCGGAAGCTCCGGGATGTCCATCAGCCGCACCAGAGCCGCCTGCAACTGTCTCGTAATACTGCTTTCCCTTCCCATCTGCTCTGCCAAAAAGAAAATTATTCATGGTTCCCTGAGACGCCGCAGCCATGCCCAAAGCTCCCAACAGAACATCCACCACCCGCTGAGAAGTTTCCACGTTACCTCCCACCACCGCTGCTTCCGGAGAGGGATTCAGGAGCGACCCTTCCGGAATGCGGATTTTCACCGGATCGAGGCAGCCRGAGTTGAGCGGAATATCTTCATCAATCAATGTGCGGAAGACGTAAAGAACAGCAGCTTTCGTGACGGCAATCGGAGCGTTCAAATTCCCGGCGAGCTGAGGACTTGTTCCTGAAAAGTCAACAACAACACGRCAGGTGTCCGGAGGACGGTTCCCTTTCTCTATTTTCAGAGTTACGGCGATTTTAGAACCGTCATCCAGAAAATCTTCAAAGGTGGATTCGTACTTTTGTTTCCTCCCAAGAAACTGCATAAGTGCCAGCCCCATGGCATCCGCAGCATTCTCCCGGATGTATTTCATGTAGGCGTGGATTGTCTTCAAACTGTATTTGTCCACTAGGCGGTGAAGTTCCTGTATTCCCGTTTTCATGGCGGCGATCTGCGCCTTCATATCTGAAATCCGTTCGTCCATATTCCGGGCAGGAAACGGTCCKGAAAGAAGAAGATTTCGAAGCTCCTTTTCTCTAAACTCTCCATTTCTCACCAGCAGGAAATTGTCGATGACCACACCTTCTTCCTCCAGGCTTGTGGCAAAGGGCGGCATGGAGCCGGGCGTTATACCTCCAATGTCGGCGTGGTGCCCGCGCGCCGCAGTGTAGAAAATGGGACCATCGCCTTTCCCAAATACGGGCGCCACTACGGTGACGTCCGGCAGATGGGAACCACCCCGGTGGGGATTGTTCATAACGTAGACATCCCCCGGCTTCATACTGCCCCGGTTGTCCTGAATGATGGACTTGACCGACTCACCCATGGCGCCCAGGTGGACGGGGATGTGAGGCGCGTTGGCAATCAGATTTCCTTCCCGGTCAAAGATGGCGCAGGAAAAATCGAGCCGCTCCTTGATGTTGGTGGAATGAGCGGTATTCTGCAGGGTGTAGCCCATCTGCTCCGCTACACTCATGAAGAGGTGATTAAAAACCTCCAGCATAACGGGATCCCGTCTAATGCCGACTTTCTCCTGTAATACTTTTTTCTGTTCCAGTATAATATGATCAAATTCGTTCACAATAGCGGTAAATCCAGGTTCAACTACAAGGGTCGTAAATTCTTCCACAACAATGGCTGGACCTTTCAACTCGGCTCCAATAGACAAATCATTGCGTTTAAAGACCGGGGTCTTTGTTGGCTGTGATGAAAAGTAGACCTCTGCCACTGCCACTGGCTCTACTTCTTCCCTTTTCTTTTTATTGACTTTTCTTTCTTTTAATACTCTCCCTTTCCCCGTCACCTCCACTCGAATATTCACCAGTTCCAATGGAATCCCGGATGGGATAAATCCGAAGTGCTGTTGATAGGTGCTGAGAAAAATTTCATGGATCTTGCCATAGGCCGCAGCAGGGATGGGAAGGAAAGTGTCCGTCCCCAGAGGACGGAGGTCCAGGTATCGCTTAATGGTGATATCTTCCACGGACATTCTCCGGTTAACCAAATCCGCCACCAGCGGCTGAGTCATTTCCTCAAACTGCTGATCGAGGGATTTCATTAACTTTCTATCCAACTTTTTCACAATGGAGCGGGTGGCAATACGCAGATAATCAGCCATGGCAATCCCGTAGGCAGAAAGGAGTCCCGCCAGGGGATGGATAACGATTTTCCGTATGCCAAGGATTCGGGCGAGAGCACAGGCATGCTGAGGAGCGGCTCCGCCAAAACAGACCAGGGCGTGGTTCCGGACGTCATATCCTCGTGATACCGAAATTTCCTTGATGGCTTTCGCCATGGATTCATTGGCAATCCTGATAAAACCGAGAGCCGTTTCGATTTTATTCATTTTCCTTTTCAACGATTTGTTGATGGTGTCAGTCAATTTCTCAAACATCCGCCAGGTGATCTTTTTATCGAGGGATTGTTCTCCGGTTCTACCAAAGGTGAAAGGGAAATAATCTGGAATAATCCTTCCCAGAAGGAGATTGGCATCAGTGAGCGCAAGCGGTCCTCCTCGCCCGTAGCAGGCTGGACCGGGATGGGCTCCCGCCGACTCCGGGCCGACGCGGAATTTCTGTCCATCAAACCAAAGAAGCGATCCGCCTCCTGCTGCCACTGTGTTCACATTCAGACTAGGAGCCTGAAACTGGATACCCCCGGTCTCCATCTCAAATACCTTTTCATAGGTGCCGCCGAAGCGGGAGACGTCCGTGGAAGTTCCTCCCATGTCGAATCCGATTGACTCATGAAGCTTGTTGAACCTGGCCACAGCCGCCGTTCCGATGACGCCCCCAGCTGGACCGGACATGATGGCATCCTTACCGGTAAACACATGGGCTTCCGTGATACCGCCGGAACTCTGCATGAACTCCAGCCGAATATTTCCCGTAAACTTTTTTACCGTGTTGATATATGCCATGAGGATAGGAGTCAAATAAGCATCCACCACCGATGTCTGTCCCCGCCCCACGATCTTGATAAGCGGCATCACTTCATGGGAAACGGAAACCTGCCGGAATCCCGCCTTTCTCGCCAGAGACGCTACTCTCTTTTCATGTGCGGGATTTTTCCAGGCGTGCATGAGAACGATGGCAACAGAGGAAATTCCCATCCGTCTGATGCGCATCAAATCAGTTTCCACCTTTTTCACATTCAAGCGACGGATCACCTGTCCAGCCGCATCAATCCGTTCCTCAACTTCTTTTACGCAACGGTAAAGCTGTTTGGGTTTCCGAACCTTCAGTCTGAAAATCTCCGGTCTCGCCTGATTCCCGATTTCGAGGAGATCCCGAAACCCCTGGGTGATGAAGAGTGCTACGGAAGTTCCTTTTCGTTCCAGGAGGGCGTTGGTGGCAACGGTGGTGCCCATGCGAATTCTGGATACTCTCTCTTCGGGAATTGACTCTTCCTGCGAAAGACCCAGAATTCTCTGGATACCTTCGATGGCAGAGTCGGGATAGTCAGGAGATTCAGACAGTAATTTGAGCGTTTGAATTTCACCCTCTGGGTCAATTCCTATGACATCAGTAAACGTCCCGCCCCGGTCAATGGAGAACTGCCATTTTCTTTTCTCAATTGGTGAGTTCATTAATAAACCGTTAAAACGGTTTCACAATATCAGTTACCCCTAACCCCCGAATTAATTCGGGGGTTAATAATCCATAAWAATACAAACCACTTCAGTGGTTTATCAACTCCTTAGAAAATCGAGCAGTAGCCGGTTCACCTTTCCCGGTTCCTCATGCTGAAGCCAATGGCTGGCCTCTTCCAGAAAGATGAGCTGTCCGTTGGCACATCGGTCTATGGATGGCTGAGCCATCTCCTTCCCAAGGAAACGGTCCTTTACGCCCCACAGCAAAAGGGTCGGAACATCAATTTTTCTTGGAGCTCGGTTTCTTTTACCAAGGGGATTAAAAAGCGTTAGAAGTAACCCTGCCCGGTACCAGTTTACCATACCGGTRATAGCACCCGGCTGGGACCACGCTTCCACATATCTGGAGAGAACTTCTTCAKTAAAAGTACCTCGCTGTGAAGTATAAGCCAAAGCTTTCTTAGTATACTCCCAACCGTTGTGGGATAGGGTCCACTCAGGTAACCACGGGAGTTGATAATAAAAAATGTACCAGCTCTTTTTCCGCTGCTCCCGGCTGCTAAACAGATTCTTCCGCATAACTCCAGGATGGGGACAGTTTAAAACTGCCAGTTTTTCCACCCAATTTGGATGWCGGTGCCCCAACTGCCAAGTTGTCACTCCGCCCCAGTCGTGTCCGACTATATGAGCCTTCTTCCGGCCCAAAGCTTCTATAAGTCCGAGGATATCTCGAGCAATTGATCCAACACGGTAGGACGAAATGCCCGAGGGTTTGGTGGAAAGGTTATAACCACGCTGATCCGGTACCACCACCCGAAAACCTCGCTCAGCAAAAAATTCGATCTGGTTGTGCCAACAGTACCAGAACTCCGGAAATCCGTGGAGGAAGATCAGCAGTTCCCCATCTTCCGGTCCAGCCAGGGCAGTGTGAAGGGTAATACCATTAGTTTTAATAAATTGAAACTTCATACTAAAAAACCGTGGCAACCTCTTCAAATGACTTTTTCTCCAACACCGGCACCTGGGTATCATCCACGGGATAACCCACTGGAATCAGCAGGAACGGTTTTTCGTTGGCCGGCCGATTTAGGATTTCGGATAGGAACCCCATAGGGCTGGGCGTGTGTGTAAGGGCTGCCAGTCCCGCGTTGTGAATGGCGGTGAGAAGAAATCCGGAAGCGATCCCCGCCGATTCGTTCACGTAGTAGTTTTTGCGATACTCCGGTCTGGTCGCCTCTGTTTCATCAATGTCGTAAATTTTCTTGAACACGACAATCAGGTAGGGCGCACTCTCCAGAAACGGTTTGTGCCAGTCAGTCCCCAGCGGTTCCAGRTCCTCCAGCCACTCCTCCGGTGCCCGGTGATCATAGAACTCCTTTTCTTCCTTCTCAGCTGCAAGGCGAATCTTCCGCTTAATTTCCGGGTCATTAACAATGACAAAAGTCCACGGCTGCTTGTTGGCCCCGGAAGGAGCCGAAGATGCCGTCATGACAACATTCTTAACCACTTCAAACGGGATAGTCCGATCCGAAAACTCCCTAACGCTCCGACGAGTCTTCATTTGTGTTAAAAAAGATGAAGATCTGATAATCATCTCCTCCTCCTTGATTTGACTGAATTTTAACGGTTTAAGCATATTTCCTCCCTTTAAAACTAATCTTCATTAATAAAGTAGAACCCCAGAGATGTTCTCTTCTACTGACAACATACAAACCAATGGAGTGCTTTTTCAACTTCTTAACTGTTTATCTCAATCTCTCCACTGTATCTTTACTCAAATGCTGTTTCAGATTGTACACCGTCGCCCGTGTTGGTATTTTCCAAGGTAAGAAACCCTACCATTTAACCGTTATGTCAGAGATGTCAGATAACAGCCAGTTAATCCGGAATTTCACCGAGCTCCTTGGATCTGACCGAGTCCTGACCGACCCCGCAGATCGAATCGTGTACGAATGTGACGGTCTCGTGCTTAACAAACGTATGCCGGACGTTGTGGTCCTCCCGGAGACGACTGAAGAGGTCGCAGCTATCGTAAAGATCTGCAACCGTCACGAGGTGCCTTACCTGGCCCGGGGAGCAGGCACAGGCTTGAGCGGCGGGGCTGTGGCTCACGATGGCGGTGTGATCCTGCAGATGTCGCTTATGAACCGCATCCTCGAAATTAATTACGATGATGAGMTTGCCRTAGTACAGCCCGGSGTYGTWAATATTCARCTTTCCGATCAGACTASAGAAGCTGGYTACCATTTYGCTCCCGATCCGTCCAGTCAGAAAGCRTGYACYATYGGSGGCAACGTSGCCGAAAAYGCCGGYGGKCCACAYACGCTGAAGTATGGTGTTACTACGGATCACGTGCTGGGGCTGACAGCCGTCCTGCCCAACGGAAGCGTAGAGACATTTGGCGGTCGTTGTGAAGATATCCCCGGCTACGAYCTKRTWGGRCTGATGGTRGGCTCTGAGGGGACGYTGGGGATCRCCACAGAAATCACCGTGAAGCTGACAAGAAATCCCCAGATGGTRCAGACATTTCTTGCCGTGTACGATTCTATCGAAGCCGCCAGCCAGACCATCACACGGATTATCTCGGCGGGGATTRTTCCCGCAGCATTGGAGCTCATTGATAGTCTCGTTATTGAGGCAGTTGAAAGTCATATGAAGTTGGGCTTTCCTACTGATGCAGAGGCAATCTTGCTCATTGAAATTGATGGTGCTCCTCTGCAATTGAGCAGCGAGACTAAACGTATAGAAGTCATATGTCAAGAGAACGGCGCCCGTGAGTTTCGGCATGCTCAGAATGAGCAGGAACGGCAAGATTTGTGGCGCGGACGGAAAGAGTCCATAGGAGCTCTAGGGAAAGTTACTCAAGCGTTTTACACGAATGACGGTGTAGTGCCGCGGTCGAAGCTCCCGGAGATTATCCGGCGAGACATGGAGATCGGTAAAAAGCACGGCTTACGTGTAGCTCATGTTTGCCACGCCGGTGACGGTAACATTCATCCCATCATTCTGTATAATCCGGATGATGACCAAGAAATAAAAGCTGCACTGGCGGTATCGGAAGAAATCCTGAAAACATGCGTGGATTTAGGCGGCTCCCTAACTGGAGAACACGGCATCGGGACCGAAAAGCGAGAGACATTTTCGCTCATGTTCTCCAAYGACGACCAACAGCAGATGATGAAAGTTCGTATCGTTTTCAATCCGCAAAATTTGCTGAATCCCGGCAAGATCTTCCCCACCGGCGCCCGCTGCGGGGAGGCAAAAATAAAAAAGACCATCAGCCGCGGAGGGTGGCTGTGATCTCAMGAGAAAAACTCGAAAGTTCCCTCCACTCCGTATTCAACTCCGAGGATATTCAGACGGTAAAAAACGAAATCCCCGCCCGACTCGTTGTGTATCCAAAAAGCCGGGATCAGTTATGCGAACTGGTAACATTTGCCACGGCTAATGGGTTTACTCTCATCCCCCTGGGAAGCGGCAGTCGTTTAGCCGGTAATGGGAAATACGACCTTGCCGTAACTACATCTCACTTGGACGAACAGATTGAGCACTCCCCCGCCGATATGGTCGCTACAATCCCTTCTGGAGCTTCGTTCAGCTTAACTCAGTCCTCGCTTCAGAAGCATGGGCAGAGAATCCCGCTGGATCCGCAAGTTGAGRACGGTTCCACTATTGGCGGCATCGTCAGCACCAACGCCTGGGGACCGCTTCGTCACCGCTTCGGTACGGCAAAAWATTCCATCCTCGCCACTACTATCGTAAACGGCGAGTGCAAGATCGTGAAAGCCGGCGCAAAAGTGGTGAAGAACGTCAGCGGCTACGACCTCAATAAGCTCTACATTGGAGCACGAGGGAGTCTCGGCATCCTGCTGGATGTCACCTTCCGACTGCAGCCTTTGCCGGAAAAAGTGCAGATCTTTTCAGTTCGCCTCGATTCTCTCCATGATGCTTTCCAAACCGCATCCACTGGCAGTCGTCTGCCGCTGATGGTGGAGACAGTGGTGCTGAGGAAAAGTCCGGATTGGGAGGTTACAATCAAAATTGCTGGGAGTGAGGAGGTGCGAAAAACTGTAGASGATGCGATTCCAGGAKATATTTCTTGGGGCAGGGAAGTTAATTATTCGGAGAATTCAGACAGTCTATATGACATTAATATTTCAGTACCGAAGTCTTATCTAAAGTCATTCTTTAAGTCAGTTGGTGATTTGGATGGACTGTCGCTCTGGTCTTTACCTGAAGTGGGGATTTGCCGTCTCAACCTCAAAGACGCGGGACAGCTGCAGCAGATCACGATCTGCGTGGAATCCGGCGGCGGTTTTATGGAAGTGGARCGAAAGCCCGAAGGATCTGATATTCCCCGCTGGCCAATCGCTCCGCACGGGCTAAACTGGATGCGTCAGATAAAGTCGGCTTTTGATCCTCACGGAATTTTTGCTCCGGGTATTCTGGGAAAAGGACTGTAATGCCGGTACAAACCGAAATTCAGTCAGCGTTCGAGGACAAGAACAAGGACCTCCTGCAGGAGTGCATCCATTGCGGATTCTGCCTGCCGGCCTGTCCGACGTACACTCTCAACGGMAATGAAGCYGACTCTCCCCGGGGACGCCTCTATCTCATGGAAGCATTTTCTCAAGGCAAGCTGGATGCGACTGAATCACTCCACCGCCATCTWGATCTCTGTCTCGTCTGCCGGGCTTGTGAGACCGCCTGCCCGTCAGGAGTACAGTTTGGATCTCTCATGGAGTCTGCCCGGGAAGCATTGCTGCCGACGAAACAAAAGCGGCATCCWGCSCTSRMMWTCCTCGAGAAAGCAGTCACTTCACACACGCGCCTGTCCAGTCTGATGAAAGTCGGTMGGGTTTACCAAAAGTCTGGACTTCACTGGCTCACCACACACACATTCCTTCGGTATCTGGTTCCTRYTKCCATGCGCTCCGGGAACGAATCGCTGACGACGATTCCAAAAAAGAGATTCGGGAAGGAAGAGACACAGATCTTCCCCGCTCGCAGCAAAAAACTCGGAGCCGTCACTCTCTTCACCGGATGCCTCATGGATCACCTCTTCTCTCACATCCACGAAGCCACCGTACGAATCCTCACCTGGAACGGATATGAGGTAGTCGTCCCGGGAAAGCAGACGTGCTGTGGCGCTCTCCACGCTCACTCGGGTGATACCGCCACAGCGGACACATTGGCTCAGGAGCAGCTTCAGCTTCTTGGTGARACAGAACCAGACGCCATCATCGTCAATGCCGCCGGCTGTGGCGCACGGTTAAAGGATTACGGCCGTTTCGCTGCMGGAGATGGACAAACTCTCACCTCRGCCCCTAAAGTACGGGATCTGACCGAATTTCTCGCTGCCATTGAACTTCGGCCGCCGGAAGGAAAGCTGGAGATGCGCGTGGTCTACGACGAACCGTGCCATCTGCTCCACGCCCAGGGAATCTCCGCCGAGCCGCGACAGATCATATCGGCTATTCCAGGAATCACACTCCTGCCGCTGCAGGAGTCGGACTTTTGCTGTGGTAGCGCCGGCAGCTATAGTCTAACGGAAAGCGAAACATCGCTGGCTATCCTGGAGCGCAAAATGGAGCATATATCCGCAGCAGGAGCGGATGCCGTCATCACCGCCAATCCCGGCTGTCAGATCCAGCTTGCCTGGGGTGCTAGACGCAATGGGCTGAAAGTCGAAATCCTGCATATTGCTGAACTTCTGGATAGGGCATATGGATTACAGACTACCTATATTTCAAAGTAAATAAACTGAGAGGAATTATTGAAAGTAAATTCTATTGTTTACCGTGAGGGACCTTGTGCCATTTACCATCGTCCCCCTTCTTCACCGCCACGAAGGTAAAGCACGCTTTGCAAACAGGGCGAGGTTGTCCCGTCTCATCTTCAGCTGTCGCTTTGATATCCACAGTAAATGAGGTCGTTCCCGCTGAACCRATAGTAGCCACAAAGTTTACCCACTCCCCGCCGTAAACAGGTTCCGAGAAGACCATCTTGTCTATAGCTTTGGTAACAGCTCCGGCCGCGTCCGATCCTCGTAAAAAACGGCGGGCTGCCTTACCTGCTGAGATATCCATCCACGAAACCATCTTGCCGCCAAAGAGTGTTCCGAGATTRTTAAGATCGTTGGGCATGACTAGCTGACTGTAGCGGGCGGTCACTTTTTCCATGATTTTCTGCCTCCATCCTCKARGAAATTATGAYAATAAAAGAAGAGTCCCGCCAAATTTACCCTCGAGAAAGCTTGTTTTCTCTGAAGAGCACGCCTAGGTGACGGGACTCACTGGATAGTTTACACCCCCAAGATTGAATTTGTCAACATTCTTTTTTTACTAAATAAAAAGGGTCAGTTACCCGACCCTTCCATATTCATTTTGAAATAATTCTAATTTAGATTGACTTAGCTTTTTTGTTAACACAACACGCTTTAAGCTTACTGCAGCTCTTTTTCAACGCTGATTTATTCTTAGAATCGCTAGCGTCGGAAGCGGCTTTACCAGAAGATCCTGCGGACATTTCATCTGCAGAAAAGCCAATCTTGGTGATGGCTGTCCGAATGTCATTAAGCTTTAAAACATCACTATCAAAAGTAATGTTTGCTAAGCTCGTCTTCAGATCAACAACTGCTTTGTCCACGCCATCCATTTTCATCAATTCAGATTGAATACGATCTACACAGTTACCGCACCTCATTCCGGTCACCTTGATTACTGCAGATTCTGCCTGAACAGGTTGTGAGACAACGCCGAAAATCAGAAATAGTGCTAAACCCAAAACAGCTACAAAAGATAGCTTTTTCATTTTAAACCTCCGTTGATTAACTCAAAATTAAGTTGCCTACAGAAATAAGGCAAGTTTAAATCATGCCAAAAACCTATCACACCAGAGAGGCTGACTCCGGAGCATCTGATTGAATAAACAGTGAGAAAATGAGGAAGGAATCTTTTAAAATAACGCTAGTTTATTAAACCCTATTTTGCCAAGAATTCCCTAGCCATCCGCTCTCCTTCTGAAATATCTACTTTCCTTAAAAGATACCAGCCGATTGCAAATAGAATCAGGATAGAGAGGATTCCTAATCGTGCGTTACCGGTGAGAAGTGTAACCGAACCCATAAGCATGGGGCCCAGGACAGCGGCAAATTTACCCAGCATGTTGAAGAAGCCAAAGAACTCCGCCGCTTTCTCTGCCGGAATTAATCGAGTGTACAAACTACGGCTCAACGSMTRMAWAMCRYCCTNNWAWMRYMMYRCTNRAAYWKCCAGAACATAGAAATGCTGTTCGGTCTGCATAAAGTAGCCTAGCAGAGTRATGAAGCAATATGCCATTATCGCTATTTCTATGGCTCTCTTCGTCCCAATCCGAGAGGCAATCCAGTTGTAAATCAACGCTGCGGGGAAAGCGACAAACTGGACTATCAAAAGAGCCGTAATCAGTGCGCTTTCCTCAAAATTCAGTGACATCCCGTAATCCACCGCCATTTTAAYGATAGTATCTACTCCGTCGATGTAGAACCAGTACGCCAGTAGGAAGAGCCCTACAACTTTCAGATGACGAATATCCCTGAGAGTATCCCGGAGCTGCTTCCAACCGAGGGTGACAGCCTTTGATAATGGAACCCGGTCATAAATCTGAGGTTCGCGTACAAAGAGCATTACCGGGATGGAGAACAGAGCCCACCARATGGCGACTGAAACRAACGACAATTTGAYAGCTGCAGCACTATCACTGAGTCCAAATGTCTCAGGAAACTTGAACATTAAGACRTTCAATAGAAARAGCAGTCCACCGCCGATATAGCCGAGAGCATATCCCAGAGAAGAAGCGTAGTTCACCTTGGACTCATCTGCGATACTTGGCAGCAGTGAGTCGTAGAAAATATTTCCACCGGAAAAACCGACAGAAGCAGCMACATAGAAAATCACGGCCATCTGCCAATATCCTTGAGCAACAAACCAAAGCCCGCTGGTCATGACAATTCCAAAAAAGGCAAAGGTGAACAAAAACTTCTTCTTRGCWGATCCACGGTCGGCTATGGCCCCCAGAAATGGCGCCARGGCTGCAACGATGATTGAGGCGAGAGAATTAGCCAGTCCCAGATAAAAAGTGCTCTCCTCGGGATTGCCGGGATCTGCCCAATATGCCTTGAAGAAGAGTGGGAAAAATCCTGCCATAACGGTGGTAGCGAATGCGGAATTCGCCCAGTCGTACATAGACCAACTCCAGATGGATTTGCGGGAGTTAATCACACTGTTTTTCCAATCTTCATATCCAGATCAATTCTGCTCAATAGAGAAAGAACTTCTCCCTGAATTGACTGAACCGAATAACGTCATGAGTCCACGTGGCTGGCAGCTTCGCTGGATCCCGATGCTGAGCCAGGAAGATCCGCAGATAGTCGTGACCATAGAGCTTATCAATATAATAGCTTCCCGTCCAACGAAAATGGCTAGGGTAGTTCCCCGATACGATGGATAAGATAGTCGCTGCCGTTCGCAGCGGATCGAATGTTTGCCAATCGGTGATAGTCATGCGAATCCCGTCGCACTCCTCGCCTCGGTAGATGGGCGAAGGCAAATACGCATTGAGGGAATCTGGTGTAAACTTTCCTGTCTCAAATTGTATTCCCGGGAGTCGTGACTTCTCCAAAAGACCCAGGACTGTGGATCCCGAAAACCACGGCGCTCCCACGAGAAAGTACGGCTGATCGGTGCCTATGCCTACGGAGATGTTCGTTCCGTTGAAAAGCGCCATCCCTTCGTACACTCGTAATGTCTCCAAATCAGGTACGTCAGGCGTTGGTGGCATCCACTTAAGTTCAGTTTCTGCAAAAGAGGTTCCTCTCTCCCACCCGATGATTGGAATTATCGTYAACTTCACCCGCTCCGATTGACGTRCCCAACCGGTCTCATTAATCATGAGAGCATATTCTCCTACTGTGAGTCCATGGCGGATCGGGACGAGATGATAGCCCACAAAAGATTGATGCTTCGGCCGCACTATGGGACCGTTGATCTTGACGCCGCCCAGTGGATTGGGACGATCCAGTACCATGACGGGAATTTCTGCAATTGCACCAGCTTCCATCATTTTCGTAACGGTAGTAATGTAGCTGAAATAGCGCAAGCCGGGATCYTGGATATCAATCAGGATCAGATCGACRCCATAAAGATCGATAATGTCCGGACGAAATCTACGCTCCCAGAGATGCTTAATCTGGGCGTTGAATCTTGGATCTCTCTCATCTGACGGTAAACTGACCAAATCGTCTGACAGCGAAAACATTCCATGCTCCGGCGTGTAAATGATTTTTACGGATATGCTGTCCTGGTATTGTGCGAGTAAATCAAGCAGATGGACTCCCTTTCGACTCACGGAGGTGTGATTCGTCAGCACTACGAGAGTTTTTCCGTAAAGAGGCTGGAACGAAAGTTCATCGAGTACATCKAACCCGGTGAGAACCTGCTGAATAAAGCCGGTTTCCGGTAAAGGAAAGACTTCAGAATATTCATATTCTTGAGAAAATGAAACTGTACTTACGGATAGTATAGCAATTGTTACAGTGATGACCTTAAGTTTCACTTGATATCCTCATCTCTTCGAATCCCTTAGAAGCGATTACCATGGTTGTCAGACCAATGATCGTAAAAAGAGGCCATGCCACCGATGTAAATTTGACGACTCCAACCATGGCAAGCAGTGCCACTGTAAAACCGAATGTAACGCTATGCCGGTGAATATTCGGCGCTTTACGCCCGAGATAGAAGAAACCGAGCAAGCCGCCGTATGTAAAYGAGGCAATGGACAGTCCCACTTCCACCAGCGGCGTCTCTTTCGATGTGAACAGCATAGCGCCGCCAACCAACACGACTGCCCAAAAGATAGACAGCATCCGAGACGTCCTCAAATTGTATCTGTCCGGCCGACTCCCTTTGATCCAATCGGTCATGGTGGACGAAGCCAAAGCGTTTATGGAAGAGCTTAGTGTGGACATAGCGGCAGAAAAAATCCCGGCGACGATAAAACCGGTTAATCCCGCCGGAAGGTGCTCAATGATGAATGTGGAAAAAACCTCGTCAGCTTTCATTGAACGACCTTCGAAGAAGATCCAAATCCCAACTCCAAGTATGAGGAAAATTCCAAACTGGAAAAACGCCAGAATACCACTTCCCACCAGCGCTTTCTGAGYACCCTTGATTCCGCGACAGGAGAGGAGCCGCTGGACCATGAGGTGATCCGTTCCGTGAGAAGCCATGGAGAGAAACATCCCGCCAATGACTGCCGTCAGGAACTGGTACGGATACTCGATGATTCCGGTAAATCCTCCATCAAAATTAAAGTGAAACATCGTCAGCTTTCCACTTTCAGCCGCCGAAGTGAAAATTGCCGGCCATCCGCCGCTTACCAGTCCGTCCAAAACCACGAATACAGCACCTGCACCCAGCAGGTAAATCCCAAACTGAATGGTATCGGCCCAGATGACGGAGCGGATTCCTCCGATAAGTGTATAGATCAGCGTAAAGAGTCCGATGATAGCGATAGAAACCGGGTACGACCAGCCCGTGATAAGCGACAGGGGAATCGCCGTCATGAAAAGGCGGACACCGTCAGCGAGGATTCGAGTACCGAGGAACACCAGTGAGGCAAACCGCTGCACAAATGATCCCCACCTGTTCCCTATAAATTCGTAGGTGGACTCAATCCCCTCGTGGAAGTACGTAGGCAGCAGTGCTTGAGCAATCACCCATCGACCGATGATATAYCCGAAGGCAAGCTGAAGGAATCCGAGATCGGAATTGTACGCCACTCCCGGAATTGAGAGAAACGTCAAAACGGATGTCTCCGTAGCGACGACAGAGAACATGACCATCCACCATGGTAAATTTCGGTCACCGAGAAAGAAACCGGAAGCCGATGTCTGCCTTCTGCCGGCCCACGCTGAGACAGTGACGACCAGAATTAGATAGGCGAAAAGGACAATAAAATCTATTTGCTGCAAACTATCCTCTAATTATCCTGAAGAAGAATCTGCATGACGCCATTCTGAAATGCCCGGCGGACTTCTCTCATCTCAGCTTTCCACATCTTGAACTCTTCAGCTGTCTTTCCTCGCGATGGATAGACATGGTTTGTCAGCAGAATCACGGCAATCTTGCGCTTAGGGTCAATCCACATAGACGTCCCGGTGAAGCCGGTGTGMCCGTAGCTGCCGGGCGAAAAAAAGTCACCGGCCAAACTCCCCTCTTCCGACGGAGTATCCCACCCCAGTGCCCGCTCGCTTCCGGGCGACATCTCCTGGCGGGTAGTGAAATTCTCGATGGTNGATCGCTTGAAGTAACGGCGTCCGCCGTAAAATCCTCTGTTTATCATCATCTGTGCATAGTGGACCAAATCGGTAGCCGTGGAAAAGAGTCCAGCGTGCCCGGCGACGCCTCCCAACTGCCACGCCCGTTCATCGTGTACGATTCCGTGAACGAGACCGCGCTGGTATCGCTCATCAATTTCCGTAGGAGCAATCCTCGATAGGACAGTAGAATCGGGATTGAACATTGTGTTGGTCATTCCCAGCGGACGAAAAACAGTACTCTCCGCCAGATCTTCCAGAGYTCGCCCAGATACCTTCTCCATTATATTTCCCAGCAAGATGGGTCCGAAGTCGCTATAGATGAAAGTATCGCCGGGAACGGCAACCAGCGGCCTCTCAATAATACTTGCCACAATCTCCCCACCGGTAGTTCCCAGAGGAAATTCATCRTACCCTTGCAAGCCGGCGGAGTGAGTTAACAGGTGGCGAATGGTGATTTTGTCCTTGTCACCGYCGGCGAACTCCGGAATAAACTCGATTATGGGCTCATCCAGCGGCAGCTTTTTCTGCTCAACCAGCTTCATCGCTACCGGCGTTGTGGAAGTCACTTTCGTCAGGGATGCAACATCATAGATGGTTTCCCCTGTCACCGAGGGTGAATCTTCATCGTATGTCTGCCGCCCGGATTCGAAAGTCCAGACCATTTCACCTTCTTTAACTACGGCGATTTGGGCTCCCGGGAAAACCGAATCCGAGATAGCTTGTTCGATGACCACTGCAACTGCGCTGAAATCGTACTCATTAGAAATGGGGAGCATCTTCCTTGGTGAGCGTTTCAATCCGTGCCCAACAGAAATATCAGCGCTGAGCTGTACCGGCAGTTTTCCACCAATGGAAACAGCGCCGAAAATGGCATCCGCCATGGCTTTCTGCGAAATGCTGCTGTAGCCGTAAGCACAGAGATAGGCATCCAGATTATCCACATCTGGCACATAGGGACTTCCGAACGACGCCACTACCACAGGAATTCCCGTCTCCTGCAAGCGGGCAATCAACTCCCGGTGGGACGGATCAATGGAGACCTGCCCTTTGTTCATGCGAACACGAATGAAGAGTGAGCAGATGATATAGTCAGAGGTAGCCGCTTCTTTCAGGATGCGCTGGATGTCATAATCGTCCACCGGTTCGTGAATAAACTGTGACTTGATGTTCCCGTGGATTCTGGAAACCGATCTGTCAAATGTGCTTGACATGGAACGAAGTCCGTCATCGGTGGAGAGGATGATATGTGTAAGCGTGTCTGCTTCCTCAGCCCTGAAAGGGACAGCATTCAGTTTATCGCTGACAAGAGTGATGGATTTTCGAGCGATTTCTGACGCTRCGGAAATGTGTTCGCTATTGCCAACGACTTTCTGCGCTTCCTTAAWGCTCACCTYCCGCTTTTCCCACAATCCCATTTCTTCCTTCATTTTGAAAATCCGCTGTACCGATTCATCAATCCGCCACTCAGGCAGTCGTCCGCTCTTCACGGCTTCCAGTACCGATTCCATGGCTCGATCCACATCCAGTGGAAGAAGCACAATATCCGTCCCGGCTTCGATAGCACGGATTGCGGCTTCACCTGCCCAATGTGAGTCGGTAATGCCGCCCATCTCCAGAGCATCCGTCACGATAATGCCGTCAAAGCCAAGCTCCTTTCGCAGCAAATCACCACTGAGCTCAGATGTCATGGTCGCCGGCAGATCGTTATTTGAAATAGACGGCACAGCAATGTGGCCAACCATGATCATGCCCACTCCCGATTCTACTGCTRCTTTAAACGGTGCCAGATCAACCCGCTCAAAATCGTCCCGATCCGCTGTTATGACGGGAAGTGAWGTATGCGAATCTGTAGCTGTATTACCATGGCCGGGAAAGTGTTTAGCAGTGGCGACCATATTGTTTTCCTGCACGCCGCGGATAAAAGCACGACCAAACCTTTCCACTATCTCAGGAGTATCGCCATAGGCACGAAAGTTTATGATGGGATTATCTGGATTGCTGTTCACATCCATRACCGGAGCAAACGTTACATGAACGCCCACAGCTCTCCCCTCCTGCGCAGTAATTCTCCCCTGCTTGTAYGCCAATCCCGGGGARTTVGTRGCTGCCACAGCCATATTGGTKGGAAACAGGGTCCCGCCATCKAGAAGCTGACCWACACCCCGCTCATARTCAGCGGCGATGAGYAGAGGCAAATCACTGATCCTCTGCAGCTCATTGAGATTCTCAACMGTGCCATGAATGCTGCCKACAAACTGAATTACRCCACCAATCTTCCGCTCTTCTATCAACCTCTTCATCCAGCGATAGKTRTAKGAATTCTCCTGATAAAAGCTGCCGGAATAGCGAATCATGAACATCTGTCCGACTTTCTCTTCCAGTGAGAGCGTCTTGACCAAAGGTGGACCTTCCACTTGCTCCTTGGGTGGTCCTACTGCGCAGCCAGCGATTAAGACTATAAAACTAATGATTAAGAATTTTCGCACTCCTAATCCTCCACAAATTCTCTTCTTGTCCGTCCGCCAATTGCGGTCATCAAAACATAAGTAGTCAGATTTACTTCACGAGCAA
The DNA here is from genome assembly GCA_002402135.1 of Fidelibacterota bacterium. GTDB lineage: Bacteria > Fidelibacterota > Marinisomatia > Marinisomatales > UBA2128 > UBA2128. The sequence goes on from NVVH01000015.1 coordinate 25,387, forward strand.
TATCTTCGATGCGGATTTGAGTTTCACCTTCATCACCGAAGAATAGCACTTCTTCACCTTCTTTGGGTACCACATCTCCAAAGTTCACCATCATCTGATCCATACAAATACGTCCGGCAATGGGGAACTGCTYCCCCTTGAATCCTACGTAGCCATTCTCATACCAATTCCTCGGGAGTCCGTCRGCAAAACCGGTCTGTATAACCCCAATATTGCAATCCTTATCTGGTACATAAACCGAGCCGTAGCTGACCGGTGTTCCTGCCGCTACTTTTCTTACAGTTACGATAGGACCTTTGAAATTCATCACCGGTTCAACTTTGATACTTTCCGATGTCTCATCTGAGGGATAAGCGCCATAGAGCAGCATTCCCACACGCACAAGATTAAATAAGGAATCAGGCAGATTAAGYACAGCCCCGCTGTTGGCCATATGAAAGTACTTCACATTCAGCTTCATCTTCCCGGCTAGAGTCACAACCTCATTAAATCGATCAATCTGAAGGTGAGCATAAGTGAGATCACCTTCGTCAGCTGTAGCAAAGTGAGAATAGATTCCTTCCAACTCTATCTGTGGAGTTTTGGCCAATCGCTCAAGAATGTCAGCAGCTTCATCAAAAGCCACTCCCAGACGGGACATTCCGGTATCAACTTTAAGATGGACCTTCGGACCTTTTCCTTTGTCAGCAACAAAAGATGTGAGGGTATCAAAGTCATTTGGCCAGGAAATGTTGACCGTCAGGTTGTTCTCCACAGCCGGTTCCAGCATATCGGGAGTCAGCCTGCTAAAAAGAAGAATAGGTGTTGTGATTCCGTTTTGTCTGAGCTCCAGAGCCTCACCCATTGTAAAAACAGCCAAATAACCTATATTCTCATCTTGCAGTTTTCTGGCGATGGTAATGGAGCCATGTCCATAGGCATTCGCTTTTACGACAGGCATGATCAGAGCATCTCCCACCTGATCTCGAATTTTCTGCAGATTCCGCGAAAGTCGTCCCAGATGAATTTCAGCTACAGGATTATACATGTGCTATCTCGATCTGCTCAAAATCAGCTAGCGTAATACCGGCAGAGGACAGAACAAGACCTCCGTAAACGGGGATGAATGGAGATTCCAACCACTCAACTGAGTCGAATTCRTAGAGGAGTGCAGTTTCCATGCATTGGCGATAATACACCGAATTTTTTATCACCGATCCGGTACAACCTAGTAACAAGTCACCTTTGGAGTCATTCATTTTTTCATGGAGTTCGGTAACCAGTTCAGTCAGATGATCTGCACCACTGGATATAATGTGATCGGCAAAGAAATTGCCATTCTCAGCCGCTCCCAGTATTACAGGTACAGCTGAAGCTATGAGGAATGTGGCATTCGTATCATTGGAGAGTCTTGTCAGGAGTTCATCAAAGTTCGCTGCGTTGAAATGCTTCACCAGGTGTTCTCGGAGTTGCACCAAATCTGCATCGGTGGACCGTTCATTCATGATTAATTCTGTTATTGCTGTTTTCACCAGCCAATATCCGCTCCCTTCATCGCCCACCATGTGGCCCAAACCGCCGGTGAAATAWACTCGGCCCTCACCATTCGTACCRATGCCMACCGAMCCCGTWCCCGCTARAATGGTATAACCGGCACTTGATCCCCAGATACCCCTGTGTGCGAGCTCTGAGTCATTTATCTGCCGGATAAGTGCCTTGGGGAAAAGRGTCTCTAGTTTTTCCTGGAATGCCTTCCGGTTCTTTGGATTACCGCGACCTGTTAAACCAGCGATTACCTCATCCACTTTTTCTTGAGAAATYTCCAGAAATTCCGTCGCTGAAMTCATTAGACGATCAAATTCTTCCAGGCACCCCATTCCGGAACTGTTGGGATTCGTCCCCCCGCCTGATACAATTACCCCCTTCGAAGATGATTTATCCAACAGCAGAAGATCCGTTGAACTCCCACCACCATCAATAGATACCGTAGCACCTTCAGCCATATTTCTTTTCCAGATACTCTTTCAATTCTTCGAAACTTTTAAACAGTTCCGTACTGCAGCCCAATATCCATGCGCTTACCTTAGAGAAAGGCATTCCCAGAACGATATAAACCGGAATATGGCTGCGATAAGCGACAGTTACTTCTCCGTGAGTTCCACCGCCATCCCGAACAGCGTCGTCCCAATAGCATATTAGATAGTCAGTATCAGAGCAAACCCCATCAAGGTCCCGTTCAATAAACTTGCGCATGACACTGTGGAATCTTTCGTAGTCCGTTTCCCTCCAAGAGTGAAAGTTTTTCTGCTCTTCAGGAGTGATTAGAGTTTTTTCAACATCCAGCGGATTGAACACCTGATGCTTCAGTTTAWCAGCCAGCCATTGCGTAATTTCATCCCGCCACAGTTTACCTTCATCGTCGGCATTTTCTATAGCCCCTGAGAGATACGCTTTCATCGGGAGTAGGCCTTCTTAAACAGATAGCCGGAAAGGATTATCAGCAATACAGTTTCCGCCACAGCCAAAATCCACATCCAATCTGCGAACTGTCCAGTCATGAACAAACTTCTGCCGGCGGACATCAGTTGAGAAGTGGGAAGCCACGTTAAAACATTTGTCAGAGAGTTGGGATAGTTCTCAAAAGGAATCAGCCAGCCTGAAGCAAAGATTATAAAAAGAAGTGTTGAAAATATGCCGAAGAAATGACTGCTTCTTTGATTAGCAGCGAAAAGCCAAACAGTGATCAGACTTGATCCAAATAGACCTGCCAAAACCGCCATCATAATAGTTCCTATGAGAGGTAGAATAGAAGGTATATTGCCAATCAGGATTATTAAAACAGTTGCTGCCACAACAGTTCGTATAAGCAGTTCGAGAACGGTTGATATAATCATAGATATTACGATAGCTAATCCACTATTAGGTGAAGCAGCAATGCTGTCGAAAAATCCGGAATTGATACTGCGCTGAAGATCTCCCCAGAGRGGGAGCATTCCAGCCAAAAGTGCCATGATAAATAGAATACCAGGAAAAAGCCAATCAGCATTAAGCCACTCACCCAAGCTTAACTGCAGTGTAAAATATAGMGCAAGCGGAATTAAAAGAAGTGATGTTAGATAACCAATCCAGCGGTGGCGGAGGTGAAGGATACGGCGCTTTATGAATGTACTTATCAGCATTACTCCTCCAAATCCTCAGTAACAGAAACAAGTAGAGTTTCCAGTCCTACTTTCTCAGCTTTGTAATCCACTAGAGAAGACTGTATAGCCAATTTCATCACATCAAAAAGAACTTGCCGATCTCGACCGTAAAAATCAAATGTCTCCCCGATCTTCTCAGGTCGTACCACGGTGGTAATTTTGGAGAGAGTCTGCAGCATATCGTCATTCAGTTTACGGAAGTGAATCTGGAAATGGTGGAGTTCTCCGGTGGTCTCTAAAAGACGGTCCAGACTTCCTTCAAGGACAATCTTACCGTGATGGAGAATGCAGATCCTGTCATGGACACGTTCTGCTTCATCAAGGGATTGTGTTGCATAAACAATAGTCTTACTGCCCCTGAGGTTCTCAAATAGATCCCATACCAGATATTTTCCTCGAATATCCAGTGACGAAGTGGGTTCATCCAGAAATAGTATAGGCGGGTCGTGAAGAAGCGTTCGTATTAACATTGCTCGTTTAAGGTAACCGCGGGACAGTTCATCTGGAAAGTAATCCAGCATGTCTGCCATATCGAGTATTCTTGTCAGTTTGGCAATCTGGCTTTTAATCACGCCATCAGAAAGACGATAAAGTCCACCTTGGAATAGATAGTTTTCTCTTAAAGTGAGTTGATTATCAAAATTAGGAGATTGGGGCATGTAGCCCACCAGCCGCTTGGTCTCTTCCGGCCGTATCTGAACGTCCAAACCATTAATGAATACATTACCATACTCCGGTCTCGAGACTCCAGCCAGCACCCGAAGAAGTGTACTCTTGCCAGCATCATTGAGACCCACTAGCGCCATGATAGAGCCGCGCTCGATACCGAATGACAGCCCGGCCAAAACCGATTGGCCATCCAGCAGTTTACCGACTTTCTTAAGTGATACCGATGCTTCCAATTTTTAGTTGACTATTTTTGGTTGTTCGTTTAATACAATCTTTTTCCATTTAATTCCTTTTTAATAATCAGCTTTTTTCTTTTTAATTGTAAATCGAAAATTTGAAATAATCAATCGCCAATCCTCAGTGTGCTTCGTACCACGATTCACCTTCACCGCAATCCACAACTACCGGAACATCGAGAGGCAGCGCCTTCTCCATCTCTTCAACCACCATCCCTCTTAAATCAACCAATTCTTCTTGCGGCAGTTCAAACAGGAGTTCATCATGTATCTGAAGGATCATCTTCGACTTGAATGTATTTCTCCTTAGCTTTTKTTCTATTGCGATCATGGCCAGTTTGATCATCTCAGCTGCAGTACCCTGAATAGGATGATTTATGATGGCTCGTTCAATGGCCATCCTGACTCTCTGGTTAGAATTATCGATATCGTGGCAGAACCGTTTTCTGCCTAGCATAGTAGTAACAAAATTATTTTCCCTCGCCTTCTCAAGCGTTTCATCCATAAACGACTTAATACCGGAATAACGGTTGAAATAGACTTCGATAATTTTTTTCGCCTCCGAAATGGGCATTCCAAATTCTTGAGACAATCGAAATGGCCCAGCGCCGTACATCACTCCAAAGTTGACTATCTTCGCCATTCTGCGCATTTCCGGCAGAACATCTTCCAGCGGCACACCATAGATGCTGCTTGCTGTGCGGGTGTGAATATCTTCGCCGTTCTCAAATGCCTCCTTCAAAGCCGCATCTCCGCTCAAGTGGGCCATGATCCGCAGCTCGATCTGGGAGTAATCCGCTGAAAAAATCAACCACCCTTTTTCCTGAGRCCGGAATGCTTTTCTTATCTCACGTCCTTCCTCCGTACGGATGGGGATATTCTGGAAGTTTGGATTACTGCTTGMCAACCGACCTGTGGCTGCCACTGTTTGACTAAATGACGAGTGGATCCGGCCTGTTTCAGGATGGATGAGCTTGGGAATAGCATCTACATACGTGGACTTAAGTTTATTGAATTTCCGATATTCCAGAATCTTCTCAGGAAGGGGATGCTTATTTTTTAACTTTTCTAACACATTGACGTCCGTGGAACGTTTGCGGATGGGCTTTAGCCCAATGTGATCAAACAAAATTGTGGCCAGTTGTTGAGTCGAGTTGAGATTAAATTCCATACCGGAAAGGGTAAAAATCTCCCTGCTGAAGTCATCCAGCTTTTTCTCCATCCACTGGGACATCTCAGTCATCATCCGGCTGTCTACATAGACACCGTTCTGTTCCATCTGCACCAGMGAGGATATGAGCGGCAATTCTACCTTTTTCATGAACTCATCCAGCTCTGCTTCTGCCAGTTTATCCTGAAGAAGCGGTACAAGCTGCAGCGCTATATCGGCATCTTCCGAGGCATAAAAAGTGACCTTCTCCAATGGCACTTCTGCCATGGTAATCTGTTTCCGTCCACTGCCTATGAGATCGGTGATGGGCTGCATGCGATAGTGGAGAAACTCTTCACTYAAGTAGTCRAGCTTATACGATCGAGCTTCWGGCTTGAGAAGATGCGCCGAAATGAGTGAGTCAAATTCAATTCCGGCTACTTCAATCCCGTGATTTTTCAGGATAAGAGAATCGTATTTCAGGTGCTGACCGCACTTGGCGATCTTTTCATCCTCAAACAGAGGTTTCAACGCTTTAAGCACGATGGTAAGATCATCATCACCTTTGAAGAGTGGTTTTTCTTTTTCCGGAAAATGTACCGGAATATACCAGCCGGCATGTGCTGTTATGGCGAAGCTGAAGCCCACAATCTCCGCCTGCATGGGATCTGTACTGGTGGACTCGATGTCCATGGAGACCAGTTCGGCGACCGTCAGTTTTTTCACAAGATTATCCAGCTTTTCCTGTGAGTCAATCAATTGATAATTCTTATCTACAGTAGCCGTTTCAGTATAGGCACTTTCGTCCCGGAATTCGTTCAACTGCCCCATGAGCCGCACAAACTCCAGCTCCCGGAAGATCTCTTCCGCTGCCTCGAAGTCGAATGATTTACGCTCAAGTTCATTTACAGTTGTAGAAAGTGACAAATCGGTCTTGATGGTCACCAGTTCCTTCGAAAGATGAGCAATTTCCATCCCCGTCTGYAATCCTTCACGGGCTCGCTTGTTTTTTACATTTTCCGCATTGGCGAGGATTGTCTCAAGATCGCCGTACTCCTGCAGGAGYGAAACGGCTGTCTTCTTTCCAATTCCCWTGACACCCGGCACATTATCCGAGCTGTCCCCCATTAGGCCGAGAAGATCTATAATCTGTTCCGGCTGGACGTTCCATTTCTCTTCCACCCCTTTGCGATCCACCACATCCGCTTTTGCCCCTTGCCGACCGGGRGTRTAAAGGAAAATGTGATCGTTCACAAGCTGCATGAAGTCCTTGTCACCGCTGACGATATACGACTCTATCCCCTGCTCTTTGGCTGAGACGGCCAGGGCACCGATAATGTCGTCGGCTTCGTAACCGGGCATTTCCATACGGGGAATGTTGAAAGCTTCGATGAGGCGCCAGAGGTCGGGAAGCTGTTCGCGGAGTTCATCCGGCATTTTCTCACGCGTCGCCTTGTATTCGGGATACATCTCGTGGCGAAAGGTCTTCTCCTTGGCATCGAATACGGCAACCAGATAGTCCGGATCTTCATCACGGATTATCTTGAAAATGGAGTTGATGAAGCCAAACAGTGCGCTAGTGTGCCGACCGTCTGAAGTAATGAGCGGATTCCGGATCATGGCGAAGTGGGCCCGGTAAACCAGCGCGTAGCCGTCTATGAGGAAAAGGCGCTTTCTGTCTTGGGAGGGCATTGGATAAAGTTAACCGATTCACCCCCCTTTCTTCAATCAAATTTCGTACAAGTTAAGCAGTTAAGCACTTGCCGGTATGGAACAGGGAAAACCGGAGGTTAATCCGCATTAGAATGGAGAAAGTGCCTTACCGGATTATCTCTGAAATTACTCTTTTATAAATCGTAGCTTAAAGTGAGATAAAAGTTACGGGTCGCTCCCGGCCAGTAGGCAATCCAGCCCCATCCCCAGTCTTCGCCATGCGTAACGTAAAGCGAATCGAGGACGTTATGTACCTTCGCTGAAACTTTCAGTGACTTCCACCGGTAGCTTGCGCCCAGATTGAGCAGTGTGTAGGCCACTATGGCGTTCTCTTCACTGTTAGCTGAATCAATGTACCGCTTGCCTACATGCTGGACGTGAGCCCTAAATTGCAGAGCGCTAAAGGGAATGTACGCCGCAGTGGCATTGGCAAGAACAGCCGGATGGTTGGATAGGAGATTACCTTTTAGTTCACCTGCGGCATAGAAGTTTTGACTGATTGCACCGTTGGCACTGACTTTCAGGTGGCTGCTCATTTCCCACGAAGCATCGAGCTCGACACCCTGGTGAATTGTCTCGTCAACCTGACTATACTCATAGTAACCCTCTTCCTCAAAGCTGATGGTCTGTATCACCTCGTTTTCCAGCTTGATGCGRTAGAGGTTGAGGCTCAGACTGTGAGCCGATCCTGTCTGATWCAATCCAAACTCGGCATCGTAGATTCTTTCGGGATAAGCTCCACCGGGAGTGAATGACCACTCATCGGCGTTGATGATCTGGTCGTCCGCTGGCTCCTTTTCCGCCTTGCCGTAGCTGCCGAAGATCGAAAGTCTCTCGTTCAGTCGGTAAGTAAGTCCGAAGCGCGGATTRACAAAATTCCAATCTGCAGAAATCTGGTGTCCCGCAGCGTGCCCRATGGGCTCCTGATTCATATTCCACCTGTGSCTGAYAAACTGCAGATCGGCCGTAGCCAGCAGGCGSTCAGTKAGATTATAGACAATGTGCGCAAAAAGAGTGTAGGAGTTCTTGGTGCCGGTGTATTCATAATATCTGAACTCATCAATRTCCRCCAGCTCCGACGCTGAAAATTGGGAAACATCGCCAAAATGGTCACCTTCATAAAAACGAATTTCCCCTCCCAGATCGAGCCGCAAACGATCCCGCTTCAATGTCCATTGCGGTACGACACCGAAGTAGCGATTGACAATCCACTTCCGGCGGAGAAGATCCGTGGTACTGTCGGCGTAGGCAGTGTCACTGATGGTATCGAGATTATATTCGTAAAACGATTTGCCAAACTTCTCAGCCTCATAGTATCCACTCCCCTTGACCAGGTAGACAGTGTTGTGGAAGGAGGTACTCTCGCTCAACTTGAAGCGGGAATTGAGGGAATAGACCTGCTGGAAGAAATCATCTGTGAATCCCTTGTAGGCCTTCCGGCGGAGCTCCCGATCGTCGATGTCATCCCCGTAAACACCATCCCACACCAAGTCGGTATTCTCGTAGCCCAACAAACCCCTGAACTGATGCGTCGCCTTACCACCGCAGTACTCTGCTGCGAATGAAAATGCCTGCTGCAGGCTGTGATGATAATCCCGGTAACCGTCGGACTCAATCTGCGACAGGCGAGCCGTGATGCTCAACTTATCTCCAAAACGRTYTCCGGAGCCRTAGCTTGCAGAGAGTTTTTGCGTACCATAGGATCCGCTCCCTGCCGTCAAAGTAAAGTCCTCATCATCTTTCCGTATTCCGGAAATAATATTGATAGAGCCACCGAACGCCGCTGAGCCGTACAGCGAATTGCCGATCCCCCGCTGAATCTGGACATCCTTCGCGTCGGAAAGAATATCGCCGTGATCCACCCAATAGACCTGGTGACTTTCGTTATCGTTCAGCGGAACATTGTCCAGCATGACGGCTATTCGGCTTTGTTCGAATCCCCGGATGGAGACGTACGAATATCCGGTCCCGTTRCCGCTCTCGCTGTAGGCGAAGACCCCCGGTTCCGTGGCCAGAATCATGGGAACGTCCTGGAAACTGTAGTGAGCAGCTATCTCATCTTCCGTAAGCGTAGAAAAAGCAGCGGGCGTCACTCCGGGGATGGCWCGATTGGCCARCACRAATATCTCCTCGCCGGGAACAGTGGCCGCCATAAGCTCAATCGTCATTTCCACGGARGCAATGACAGTAACCGGCTCATAGCCAATACGGCTGACTGTGATATCGCTACCGGTTAAAAGGTCCAGCGAAAAATAGCCTTCCTCGTTAGATGATGTACCCACATCGCCGCTGATGATGCTTGCACCCGGAACACCGATGCCAGTCTCGGCATCCACTATGCGGCCGGAGACTGAGACTACTTGTGAATTGAGTAAGGACAGGAAAAGAAAACAGGAAAGAAAAGCGGTGAGTTGTTTCATTATGACCTCCCTACGCCGGCATTATCCGGATCAGGTTCGAAGGGTGTTATCTCAGCTATTCTCTATAAACTGTTGAACAGCACCCCAGTTACGTTGTGAACTTACTCAAAGCTTATCTTCAATACAAGGSTRTGGCTTTACCTATTCTMCTTGATTTCCTGACGAGGWCAATCTATTTTCTCGCCACTTATTATGAACAATTCCAAYAAATCTCTCCCCGAGATCACCCTGAAGGCAATCCTTCTCGGTATTTTACTTTCAATGATCCTGGCGGGTGCCAACGCTTATCTGGGACTCTTCGCTGGTATGACGGTTTCCGCTTCCATTCCTGCTGCTGTGATTTCCATGGGCGTCCTGCGCATGTTTCGCAAGTCTAACATCCTGGAAAACAATATTGTGCAAACTGCGGCCTCTGCAGGTGAATCGCTGGCAGCGGGTGTCATCTTCACTATTCCTGCTCTGGTATTACTGCTACATATGCAATGCTAGCCCCTAGTCCACATAGGGTAAGTTTAGGAATTTTGAAAAATCCTCCAAAAGAAGATTATTTTAACAATCCAGATATTCCAATTGCTTTGCTTTTAGAAGGGGAGTTTGAGTCGGTTTTTAAAAATAGAATAACACCAAAAAACAAAGGTTTTGATTTTATGGAAATGGGCGAAAATGCAAAAATGATAATTGTAAGTGATGGCGATATTATACGAAATACTTATTCAGAAAAAACAGGAAATGTTTACCCTTTGGGCTATGATAAATTTGGTAAATTTATTTATCCTGGAAATAAAACTTTCATCATGAATGCTGTGCATTATTTGTGCGGGAATAATCAGGATTTACTTTTAAGCCCACTGAAAACAAAAGAGTTGAAACTTAGATTGCTCGACAAAGAAAAAGTGCAGAAATACAAGCTCTATATTCAGCTATTGAATTTACTTTTACCAATTGTTATTATTGTAATTTTCGGATTGCTTTTTACTTACACAAAGAAGAAAAAATATGCCTAAAAACAGAAAAAACACCTTCATCATTCTGGCAATTATATTGCTCTTGATTGTGCTTTTGTGGCAAATGAAATTCAAAAATAGCAATAGCAGTTTAGCTTACAATTTTGCAGTAACCGATACCGCTAGTATTACTAAAATTTTTATTGCTGACCTTAAAGGAAATAGCATAACCCTAGATAGAATGGAAAATAATTGGCAGATAAACAATAGACATAAAGTTAGAAATAATGCCATGAATATTATCCTTAAAACCATCAAAAATATCAGTGTGCAAAGGCCTGTTTCTGAAAGTAGTTACAACAGAGTAATAAAAGATTTGGCAACCAATGGAGTGAAAATTGAGATTTACCAGAACCTTAATAAAAAGCCAACAAAAACTTACA
>NVVH01000016.1 GCA_002402135.1 Fidelibacterota bacterium
ACTACCTTTTCATCCTCCGGTGCACGCTTCATGTAGAACGCCTTAATAGTTGCCGGAAAACGATGAACAATAACGGGAAGATCAAACTGATCGGAAATTACCGTCTCATGCCCGCCGCCGAAGTCTTCACCCCACTCGATTTCTTCACCGTTTTTGTGCAGAATCTCCACCGCTTCCGTATAACTGATTCTCGGAAATGGACCTTTGACTTGACTCAGTTTAGACGTGTCCCGTTCCAGAATTTCCAGAAGATCACCACATCTGTCCAGTATACGTTCAACCACTGAWATCAGCAGACCTTCTGCCCAAGCCATATCTTCCTCCAGATCACAATAGGCGATTTCGGGYTCCAGCATCCAGAATTCAGTCAAGTGCCGGCGGGTCTTAGACTTCTCAGCRCGGAAAGTCGGTCCAAAGCAGTAGGTCTTCCCCACGGCCATGGCAGCAGCTTCGTTGTAGAGCTGTCCACTTTGCGTCAGATATGCKCTTCTRCCGAAGTAATCGGTCTTAAAGAGGGTTGTGGTACCTTCGCAGGCATTGGCCGTGAATATGGGTGTATCAACCTGGATAAAGCCGTTATCATCGAGATAAWCGCGGCAGGAACGTAGAATTTCATGGCGAATGCGCAAAATGGCGTTCTGGCGCTTTGACCTGAGCCAGAGATGACGATTATCCATGAGAAACGCGGTACCGTGATCTTTTGGAGAAATTGGATAGTCTTCAGCAATCTGATGCAGTTCTAGAGACTTGACTTCTATTTCGTAGCCGCCAACTGAGCGGTCATCCTTTTTTACCAATCCAGTAACAGATAGTGACGATTCCTGAGTCAATTTCGGTTCAACGGCGAAAATCTCATCGGTGACATTCCCTTTCACCACCACGCACTGGCAATAGCCGGTCCCGTCCCGCAGAATAAGAAACCAAATCTTTCCACTCGAGCGCTTGTTATACATCCACCCGTGGAGAGTTACTTCTTCACCTACAAGTTCCGGTAAATCCGCTATGTATTTATGATCCACACTTTCMTCCTACCACATTGAGATAATGTCATTAATTAAGTCAGTCGTTATCTTTTCCACAGCAACTTTCACCGCAAGATCTCTCGGATCACCCGTTTCGTCGGGATCCTCTGCATCCAMAAGTCCATCACCGTCATTATCAATACCATCTGACGACACATCYTCTGTCAGACTGTAGGCTCCCCAGCCACTGTACGATTTGGACAACCTCACTTTCTCCTCAATAGAATCATACCACTCCACCGCAACGGTTATGTTTAACCTATACTCCTGCACCTCTTCAATCTYAGAGTAAGTGTAAGGCTGATCGTTCACTTTTTTTATAGTTCCATGAATGACTGAATGGGCGTTTTCCTCATCCACCACCTTCAAGATATTCTCTTCGATAAAAACAGCAGTTACTCCATCAGTAATAGCTTCTGCTACGCCGAACTCGGCAGTTTCATTCACAAAGATCGGTATGCTGATGCTCTTAATGTGCGCCGGCAGAGATCCCTTAAAAGAATAGAATCCGCACCCGGAAATAATCAGAAGACTAACTATTGCGCTTATGCTTTTTTTCAATTCCATATTCATTGATTTTTCGATATAGCGTCCTTTCACTGATTCCCAAAAGTTCAGCCGTCTTACGACGATTGTTWTCAAATTTTTTCAAAGTTCGAAWAATCATTTCTTTCTCTAATTCTTTCATAGAAACATCACCTATTGATGCCGATTTTATCGCTTCYAYTTGAATCTCACCTGTAGGCGACACGACCATACTATCAAGTGCTGATCGAGGTTGCAAAGTACCTATTTCRCCGCTCCTATCTAATGATTCGTTGCCAAGTGATGCCTTGAGATCTCTCATATCCTGCCTTAAAAAGAGTAGCTGTTGAAGAATTAGCTCTCGTTCAGCCTGAGAGGAAGACTTGTCCACAAGTACGGGAAGATTATGAGAACTTTCTTCCGCCGGAACTGCCAGATGTTTTAAAACAAGTTCACTTGAAATCCTATTTCCTCTCTCGAGAAGAATGATACTCTCCACGAAATTTCTCAGTTCTCGAATATTCCCTTGCCAATCGTACTGCTTCATAACCTGATAAGCGYCGGATGTAAAGCCTCTAAAAATTATWKYRTYRCYSMGGGAAAACTGTAGAGCAAACCGCTCTGCCAGCGGTTCCAGGTCTTCCACTCTTTGCCTTAGAGGCGGAAGGTCAATGGTAACGGTCCTGAGCCTGTAGTATAAATCCTTCCGAAAGTTCCCCTTCTCAGCTTCTTGCCGAAGATTCTTGTTGGTAGCAGCGATTATTCTGACATCGGTCTTTCTCATCTTGGAATCTCCCACTCTCATGAATTCGCCGGACTCCAGAACACGGAGAAGCTTCACTTGTGTTTCCAACGGTGTTTCGCCAATTTCATCCATGAAGATCGTACCATTATCGGCTTCCTCAAAATATCCTTTTCTATCTTCTGAAGCGCCGGTAAAGGATCCCTTCTTATGGCCAAAAAGTTCGCTTTCAATAATACCTGCAGGGATGGCACCACAATTCACTATCACCAGCGGATTGCTCGCTCTTCTACTCAGTTTGTGCACAGCTCGAGCTACTACTTCCTTCCCGGTACCCGACTCACCGGTGATCAGAACGGAAATATCCACAGGAGCAACCTGACCCATCATCTCCAGTACTTGTTCGATTCCTGAGGATGTACCTATAATTCCAGAAATCCGCCTAATTCTGTCAAGTTCACTCATTATTCTACCTTTAGTTAATCTCCTTTTTTGCTGAATAAACTCGCCACGTAGTTTTCAACAGTGACTCTAAATCTGATAATTTTGGTTCCCAATCTAAAAGTTCTCCTGCTGACTCGGAAGAGGCAATCAGTTTTGCAGGATCTCCTTCCCTGCGAGCAGTAATTTCATATGGAATGGAATGCCCCGTAATCTCACGCGCTTTCTCAATCACATCAAGGACTGAGTAACCCTCACCTGTCGCAAGATTGACTATAATTGAATCGCCGCTTTGAAGATAATCTAAAGCTTTTACATGGGCAGATGCGAGATCGGAAACATGAATGTAGTCGCGAACGCCGGTTCCGTCCGGAGTGTCGTAGTCATCCCCAAAAACCTCCATTTTGTCTCGCTCTCCTGAAGCGACTTCCATGACGATTGGCAAAAGATTGGCCGGATTCTGCTCTAATCCGAGAATTCTTCCCTTTGGATCGTAACCGGCAGCGTTAAAGTAACGTAAAGATACATATTTAAGGCCCCGAAGTTTACCGTACCATTCGAGAAAGCTTTCAATAACCAGTTTAGTGAATCCGTAATAGTTGATAGGATCTGTGGGATGATCCTCATCAATAGGAAGATATTCCGGATAACCGTACACTGCCGCCGATGATGAGAAGACGAAAGTATGGACTCCGTGATCAGTCATGGCATTAAGAAGATTAATCGTACCAGAGATATTATTCTTAGAGTATTTTTCCGGATCGGTCATGGACTCTCCAGCCGCCTTGAAGGCCGCCAGATGTATAACTGCATCTACCTGATCTCGAAAACAAACCTTTAGCGCCTCATTGTCTAAAGTCGAGCCAAATATAAACTGTGCATCTGAATGTATATTTAATTCCACACCAAGTGAAAGATCATCGAGAATAATTACATCGTGATCAGCTTCTAACAGATCCAATACAACATGAGAGCCGATATAGCCGGCTCCGCCTGTTACTAAAATTTTCATTTTTCAGCTTTCAATTTTTTCTCTTAAAAATTCAATCTCATCTCTCAGCTTAGCTGCCTTTTCAAATTCCAGGTTCTCAGCTGCTCGCAGCATCTCCTTCTTTAGCATATCAAGTGCTGTCGCTTTGTCAAGATCATCCAGAAAATCACCTTTACGTCTATATCCTTCCTTCCTGATCTCTTTGAAAGCATCCGCCACGGATGTAGAAATTAATACATCTTCCATACTTTTATAGATGGTCTTAGGCGTAATCTCGTGTTTTGTATTATACTCTTCCTGAACTTTTCGACGTCGGCTTGATTCATCGATGACCGCTTTCATCGATCTCGTAACTCGGTCGGCATAAAACAGCACCTTTCCGTTGATATTTCGTGATGCTCGTCCGGCGACTTGCATTAGTGCCGACTCAGATCTAAGGAAACCCTCTTTGTCAGCATCGAGCACTGCGACCAGTGATACTTCCGGCAAGTCCAACCCTTCCCGCAGAAGATTGATTCCCACGAGAACATCGAACTCACCCAGCCGCAAATCACGGAGTATCTTCACCCGTTCTATGGTAATGATTTCAGAATGGAGATAGCGGACGTTCAGATTCATWCCTTGCAGATATTCAGTYAAATCTTCAGACATCCGCTTGGTRAGAGTGGTAACCAGCACTCTCTCCTTTTTATGAGTACGCTCTCTAATCTCTCCGATGAGGTCATCAATTTGGCCTTTTGTAGAGCGTACTTCAATCTTCGGATCRATGAGCCCGGTRGGACGAATAAGCTGTTCCACRATAACACCWTTCGTTCTCTCCAGCTCTCGCGGGCCGGGAGTGGCGGAGACGAAAACTGCCTGATTTATTTTGTTCTCAAACTCGTCTAATTTCATAGGACGGTTGTCGAGCGCAGATGGCAAGCGGAAACCGTGYTCCACTAACACTTCTTTACGGCTGCGGTCGCCGGCATACATGCCCTGAACTTGAGGTAGGGAAACATGCGATTCATCAATAAACATCAGATAGTCATCAGGGAAGAAATCGAGGAGTGTCCACGGACGCTGTCCCGGCTTCCGTCCGGAAAAATGACGCGAATAGTTTTCGATCCCCGAACAGTAACCCACTTCCAGGAGCATCTCAAGATCGAAGTTTGTCCGCTGCTCAAGACGCTGTGCTTCCAGTAAAAGTCCTTCAGATTTCAGGTAATCCAATCGTTCAGATAACTCCGTTCGAATGGCATCGATGGTTGACTCAAGTTGACTCTCGTCAGTAACAAAGTGTTTGGCAGGATAAATATAGAGCGATACCAGTTCACGAATAACCTCACCTGTTAGAGGATCGAAAGATGMTAGAGTTTCTATTTCGTTTCCGTACATCTCCACTCGAATGCAGACATCCTCATACGCCGGGAAAATTTCGATAATATCGCCTCGCACTCGGAAGCGTCCTCGCTCTAATACGGCATCGTTCCGCGAATAGTAGATTTTCACCAAAGCACCGAACAGTTCCTTTCTGTTGAGAATCTGACCCTTCGCTAGATGAACTATCTGTTCTCTGTACTCTTCAGGCGAACCTATTCCGTAAATACACGAGACACTGCTCACCACGATAACATCCTGCCGTTCCAGGAGYGAACTTGTGGTTTTCAGCCGCAGCTTGTCAATCTCTTCATTCACGGACGCATCCTTCTCAATGAAAGTGTCAGTCACGGGCAGGTAAGCTTCCGGCTGGTAATAGTCGTAGTAACTGATAAAGTACTCCACAGAATTCTCGGGAAACAGAGAGCGAAACTCTCCGTAAAGCTGAGCCGCTAAAGTTTTATTGTGTGACATTATAATGGTCGGCCGCTGCAATTCCTGAATCACATTGGCCATGGTAAATGTTTTACCACTACCTGTAACGCCCAGGAGCATCTGGTACTTATCGCCGTGCTTTAAGCCGGCAACAAGCTGCTYAATTGCCTGAGGCTGATCACCCGTAGGCTGAAAATCCGAATGTATTCTGAATTCTGCCATATTGACTTATAATTTACTTAGCTTCGACGGTGGTGTCAAGGAATAGAGTGCGCATATCTTTCAGATATTTTCTATTGACGATTTTAGATTTTAAATTGATAATGGAAAAATTAACTTGAAGAAATRCAACTCTACATTAGAWWASAAATMGTCTACAGGTCAACGCAAACTTAGRATTTAACTTCAATTATTCTCTCGGCACAATTAACGTCTCAACCCTGTCCATAGCTATAGCGCAAAAAGTACCGAATCCGCCCTCTACTCCAAACGCCGGACCGCTGCCGCCGGCACCYATGAAGAAATTCACAAACTCGTCATCAAATCCGTGCTTGATAAAATATTCGTAATAGTTATTATCCATGRAATAGAGCTCAATAGTGAGTGTRTCCGGCTGATCCCATCCCCAAGTTTCTCCTCCGCAGTCTTCCACAGTAGACGTCCAAGTTGAGTCTCCTTTCTCTATAAATCCCGATTGTTCGGCGCCGCAAATCCAATTCTCGCTGAAAGTTATTATTTTACCGTAATGATCAGGCATAGGTTTGAATTCGATGGTATATGAAGTATTGGCATCAATTGAATCAGGAACTGACTCYAATTTGATCTCGGGAATGGGAGGAGTGGTCACTTCTCCTGTAAGTTCCCTTCCGTCAGATGCAGTAACGGTCAGAAAATAATCTTTATTGGGCTCAGGAACGAATAAACCGAAAGAATCAATATAGACTCCTCCGCTCCAAAAGTTATTAAATCYCCACCAGYCYTCTATTTCGTACAAACTATCCTCATCAAAGAGTGTTAATTCATATTCTGTTACTCCATCAGATATTGTGACATCAGCGTCTTCTACGGCATATCGAGATTCTGTAACTTCATAAATATAGTAGTCGCTTGAATCTTCATTATATAAAGTATCGTACCCAATAAACTCCACAGAACCCTCGAGTCCGAGCGTCTGACGCACCTGAACAAACGTCGGGATTGTTTCATCCAGTGAGATAAAGGCAAATACATTCAGTTCAGATTCATAATCGGAAGAGACATCTTCCCAATCCGGTGCGATACAACCCAAGCCTATGATCAGCAATAACGAAAGTGGAGTCAATTTTTTCATATCAGAATTCAAACCTCACTCCGAAAGTAGGCATGAACGGAAACATGGGGAGTCCGCCACGCTCTACACCTTCGTATTCGTCAGTCCTCCGGTTGTATTTATCCCTGTAAACGTATGTAAAGTAGTTAAGGTGATTGGTCACGTTGAGAATCTCCAGATACCACTCCCTGTGACCATTGAAGAACGGTTTGCGCTTCACGAAACTGACATCCCACCGAAAATAGGATGGATATCGCTCACTGTTCCGCTCGCCTGTTAGCCAGCGGTCACGAAGGTCCCAGCGCAACGATCCCCAGTAATCTTCATTCCACGATTCATACCGTCCAATGATGGGAGTATAAGGATTCCCCGAAGAGTAGCTTACAGCCGTGCTGAAATGGACTTTATCTGTGATTTGCATATCTGCCACAATATTGAGAGTATGTGTCCGGTCATACTTAGGATTATACCACCCATGAAGTGAAGTATACCATTTTGTCGTGGCATAAGTATAGCCAGCCCAACCTCGAATCTTCCCTGYGGTCTTCTTAGCAAGAAATTCCAGCCCGTAAGCAAATGCATCAGTCTYGAGGAATTCGTTRAATGGATCGAACTGAATTTCACCTTCTTCCTCTTCGAACATGTTACCCTGTTTTAATGTAATGAGATTGTCGAAGTCTTTGTAATAACCCTCTACGCGGTAAAGAATGTTTTTTGGTGAGAGATACTCAACGCCAAGGATAGAATGAGTAGCGACCGGCGCCGCGTTTTCCTTTGGGATTCCGAGCCAGATGTCAATAAAGCGGATATTTTCATCCTGCGGATTCGCCGTGGCAAGGAACTGGTGATATCTACCCCAGTTGAGCTTTATACTCATATCAGGCGTCAGCAAATACTTTAGACCTATGCGCGGTTCGAAGTAGAGCGTATCGTGGAGACTATAGCGAGACGCTCTGGCGCCAACCTCTGCCGTGAAGCGATCCGAAACCTCCCACCGATCCTGAATGTACACGGACTGTTCGAAAGGTTCGTCCACCATCCAGAGCGCAGTATCCTTGAATGTAAAAAATGTATCAGCTTCAAGAAAGCCCCAGCCAAATGTCATGCCAAGATTGAAATTCAAGTCTTTGTGCTGAAATCCGCCGGTGACTGTATGTCTGTCATTAGGAATCCAGACTAACTCAGTTTCGATTGTCCGATCCTTCACAATATCGAAAACGTCGAAGTTGAATTCATCTTGCCATTCTGAAGTATCTGTATCATCCACGTAATAGCCATCGGATTGACTGTCCATATTAATCCAGGAGCGGAAACGGCTGGATGCCAGGAATGTCTTCGCTACAAGCTTTGGTGACACAATCCACCGCCACGTAATTGAGTTTGTGAAATTCCCCCATCGCCAGTCCATCATAAACTTATCATGGTACTCTTCGTACCAGTTTTCATAAGCACTGCCGTAGGAGTCGTCGTCTTCAGTCGAAATATATAAAACATCATCGCCGTAGAATGAACTCCAAGTCAGGCGATGGTCTGTTCCAATGTCTATATTGACTTTTCCTTCAAAGTCATAGAAGTAATACGGAAAACCGACATAATAAGGATCATCTTTCACTCCGGCAGTCGCTGCCATAAAATCAACCATGGTATCGAAATAAGTCCTCCGCCCAGCYAGCATCCACGATCCTTTYAACCCGCTCCATTTGGGAATTGGACCTTCCAAAAGCAGCTTACTAGAGATTAGCGATATATTCCCTTTAGCGTGGAACTCTTCCGTATTCCCTTCTCGATTGATAATGTTCAAAATAGAGCCCATCCGTCCGCCGTAGCGAGCCGGGAATCCGCCTGCGTTAAACTGTGCCTCCTTTATGGCGTCCGTATTGAAGGTAGAAAAAATACCACCCAAGTGGAACGGATTGTATACCGTGATACCGTCCAGCATGATGAGGTTTTGATCTGGCGTACTCCCACGGACGTAGAGAGCGCTGGAAAAGTCGTTCATGGTTTGCACACCAGGGAGAAATTGGAGAGTACGGAACACATCTGCTTCGATAAAGGCGGGCACCACTTCAATTTCACGCATGTCGAGTATAACAGTACTGGGCTGCACCATCTCCCGGAACCGCTGTCTTTCCGCCGTGACGTTGACCTCTTCCCCGGCAATGATTGAAACGGTAAGCCGGAAATCGAAACGAATATCCTCGCCTGCTACGATAGTTACCGGAACTGTCCTAATCTCATATCCGATTATGGACGCCGAAATCTCATAGTCTCCCGGTGGCACATTGGGAATAACGAAGTAGCCATCTTGATTGGAAGCAGAACCAAGATAAGTATCCTTCAAGAAAACATTTACATAAGAAAGAGGCTCACCGGTTGCGTCCTCCCGTACAAAACCGCTGATGGTTTGGGAGTAACTTATCGAAAAAGATAATACAAGTGTAGCAGGTACTAACCACTTAGAATTCACCACTTTTTAACCGATAAGTGATTGCACATAATCTTCTGCATTGAACTCAATTAGATCATCCAAAGTTTCACCCATTCCAATAAATTTTACCGGTATTCCCAGTTCCCTGTAAATGGGAAAGACAATTCCACCTTTTGCTGTACCGTCCATTTTGGTAAGGATAATGCCATCCACGGATGTCTGCTCATGAAATTTTTTGGCTTGGGAAAGCGAATTCTGGCCAAGATTCGCATCCAATGTCAAAAGGGTTTCCAGTTGAAAATCAGGGAACTTGGTAGTTACTACTTTGTGCATTTTCCCAATCTCGGCCATAAGATTTTTGTAAGTGTGCAGGCGACCAGCAGTATCAATGAGGCTAATATCAATATCTTTTGCCTGAGCTGATTTCAATCCATCGAAAAGTACAGCCGAAGGATCTCCGGAAGATTCATTAGACACAAACTGAATATTAGCCACGACGCTCCATTGGCGGAGCTGTTCAGCAGCGGCAGCTCGATAAGTATCAGCACCTATGAGCATTACACTTTTCCCTAGATTGGTATAGTAAGCTGCCAGCTTAGCCGCTGATGTAGTCTTGCCGGTACCATTCACTCCAACTATTAAAATGGCACTCGCTTTGTAGTCGGTTTCCAAAACATTTGCTTTATATTTTACCGTTATCATCTCTAGCAACTCATTATGAAGAACATCCAAAAGATTTGTTTTATTACCATATTTTTTGAGTTTATTGATTACATCTTCTGTACAAACAACTCCCAAATCAGCCATAAGAAGAACAGTTTCAAGTTCTTCTATTGATTCAGCCGAAATCTCTTTACCCTTCAACTTATTTAAGCCAGAAGAGAGGGATTCTCTTGTCTTTTTAAGTGAATTAAAGAGCTTTTCGAGGGGATTAAAAACCATGTANTTTTATTTCTTATGCAGYAGATGCCAATGAGTAATRAAATATTGAACTCCGCTAATAACAAGTAATACAGTTGYAAACCATAAAACATAACTGTCATATGGCTTTACATTTTTCAATACATAAAGKAGAATSGCCAGCGCGGAAAAATTTATCGCCCATTTCCCTAACCGGTTAGAACTGAGGGAAACTTGTACATTATTTACCACATATACTGAGCTAAGAGCAATCGCCAGATAACGTATKAGATAAAAGATGAAAAACCAAAAAGGAAATTCCCAATATGGATCAAGTGCGAGAAAGAGAATTACAGACATGATTACGATTGCATCTGCAAAAGGATCGAGCCATTTACCGAGCTCTGTAACCTCATGAGCTTTTCTGGCGAAATAGCCATCCAGATAATCAGTCGCTATAGCAATTGCTATCAGAACCAGAAAAATATTTATCTCCTTCAGATGCATGGCATATAATATGGGAACAGTGAGAAATGCTCTAACTACGCTGAGGAGATTTGCCAGGGTTATGATCCTTGTTGGATCCGTAATCCTTGTTTTACTGTTTTGCTCAGGCATGTATTACATCTTCTTGTAAAAGCAAAAGTTTTTCATTTTCAATAACAAGAGCTGCATCGCATATACTTCTTACAAGATAATCTGAGTGGGAAATAATCACGAAATGCTTTCGGCTCATACTWTCTCTTAACTGCTCCATTACTTTCATACGCTGAGAATGTCCCAGTGAAAACATGGGTTCATCCAAAATTAAAATATCATATCGAGCATGTAGAAGCATCAGAATCAGGCAAATTCGTGTAACTGACAACTTCAGATTATTAATTGGATTATCTTTGATTAGATCCCACGATACAGTGAATTGCTTTAAAGAACTTTTCAAAAAAAGTTCAGCTGATTCCGAGAGTAAGTGATTTTTTCTCATTCGCATCATTAGTTCAGAAAGACTAAAACCGCCAAACATCCTCTCGGGAAACTGAGGYAAATAACCGATGCGTAGTTCTTTCCGATCACCTAATAACAATTTTACAGAACCGGATGAAGGTTTTAATACGTTAGATAAAAGACGACATAAAGTAGTTTTGCCACTTCCATTTTCACCTACAAGAGCAAATGATCTAAAAGGTCCATAWCTACAGGTAAKWTGAGARAACARGAGATTTTTTTCTTCATAMCCAAAAGTAAGATTCTCACATTGAAGAAACATCWTCCCATTTTGAATTTCAGCGGAAATTGTAGCAGTTTCTTTCAGGTAAGATTTTTCAAATTCGTCRAGTTTTAATTCCCATTTAGTATGTCCACAACTAAGATCCTCTTGAGTAGCCGTTGTCCAGACAAYRATCGCTTCTTGGTYATCAGCATACTCCTTAACTTGCTTTATCAACTCGTTTTTTCTTCTCCTACTSAGAAATGCAAATCCGTCATCAATAATCAAYAATTTKGGATTTGTTGAAAGRGCCGTAGCTAGATTTACCAATTCCTTCTCTCCTCCAGAAAGATTGGCGGGATGTCTATTAAGATCAAATTGTAAATCAGAACGATCAACAGTYCTAGATATTGCTTGRTTGATTTCTTTACTCTCCATTCCAAGATTTTCAAAATTAAAAGCCAACTCTCGAAAAAGTGTAGGCGCCACAATCTGATCATCAGGATCCTGCAACACCATTCCCACATCTTCATATGACGAGATTACACTTATCCTGAAATTAGTATTTACGTTATTTTGATTTAGTTGAGCGAGCATTTTACAAAAAGCAGATTTCCCTACRCCGCTGTCTCCATAWATTACATGCAGTCCCGGCTTTAGCTGGATAGTTTTCGGTTGTTCTTCGAAATGGGGGAAATGGATTGTGAAAATGAGTTCAGTCACGGATAATTCCTCTAACGACTCTTGTGGCAGATCCAATATTATCGTGAATAACTGCAGTTGCCGCCAGGCTGGCTTGTAAAAACTTCTCATCATTCGTCACAAGTTCATTTAAAGTTTGACTAAACTGCACCGAATTAGATGTGGGGAATCCACCACCAGCTTCGATTAGTGCTTCAGCCGCATCTGAATTATGGAATTTCGGACCGAAAATAACTGGAAGTCGGGCAATAGCAGGTTCCATTACATTATGAACTCCAGTTGAAAATCCTCCCCCTACATAAGCAATTCTTCCCTTCCAATACAATTCTGCYAGAATACCAACGTGGTCAACAATTAGYACTTGCTCACCATTTGGYGGAGTCAAACCACACTCCGACATTAGTRCAGGCTCCAGATTYAATTGTTGAAACTGTCKGACAGTTTTATCTATAAATTTCCCCTTAGGCTCATGAGGTACCCAGTAGAGAAATGCCTCCTTTCCATTTTTTACTAAGTCAGTCAGTGGTTCGAGTATAACCATTTCATCTTCCGGCCAGATACTGCCAGCTATTATCCCTTTTGGGCGTTGTAATACAGATTTAGTCCGATCAATTGTAAACTGATCTGCTAAGTCCTTAACTCGATCATATCGTGGATTTCCAAGAACGCGAATAATACTTTTATTCTTTCGTGGCAAAATTCTTTTAACAGCTATATGGTCCCTTTCACCAACAGTATAAATAGAATTAATAGTTCCGTAAACCTGACTATAAAAGCTGCGTAAAARTGGCCACCCCTTTGCACTTTTCTTCTGCAAACGTGCAGCAAACAGAGTGGTATGAATTTTCAGCTTTTCAGCAGACCARACAAGATTRGGCCAAACATCATATTCWGCAAAAATCAACTTGTGAGGACGAGTTCTTCTAAGGACTCTTCTACAATTCCAGGGAAAATCTAGAGGAAGATAAATTTTGCAATCAATATGCTCATCTTCAACATTATTATAACCTGAGGGAGAAAAGAAACTGACAATGCAATAACAGTCAGGCTCAATTTCTTTCAATCCCGCCAGTATGGGTTTTACTTGTTCAAACTCTCCATGTGAAGCTGCATGAAACCAATAAACTAACCGATCTCTGTTTCGCTGAGGGAACTCTTTTTTCAGTTCTGAATAGGTGCGAAGCCTTCCTATCAAACCAGTTCTGACCTTCCGGTTAAACAGAGCAAGAATAACCGCTAGAAGGTATAYCAAAGGAAATAGAAAAATATTGTATACAAGTTTCCAGAAATACTTCATAATTGTGTTTACATTCTTACAGACATATCGTTTAGAGGTTGCCAGATGTTATCTACACTTATTGTTGTCATACAATACCGATCACTTCTGAAACAAGGTCTGCTTCCACTTTTAGAACACGGTTGACACCACAAATTTTTCCTTATTAGTACTGATCCACTTTTCCTGACTTTACATCCTGTTGAGTTGCCGGTAGGACCGGAGATAAGTACTATCGGTGTACCAAGTGCTTCGGCAGCGTGTAGTAATCCTGTATCACTCCCTATAGCTTTTTCAGCCAGAGATAAAATCGCCATTGCTTCCCTCAAATTAGTTTCGCCTTGTAGATTTATTACACCCTCTATTCCTTCTGAGATCTCACTGCAGATTGTATCCTTTGATCCTCCGAGAACTACAATTGAATTGCCATTTCTTTGAGTTATTTCCTCGAATAAATTTCGATAGTTCCCCGCAGGCCAAATCTTATTAGACCATGCAGCTGAAGGGATTACTACAATAAACTTCTCATCGACAGCTTTCTGATTGAGGAACTTCCTCACTCTAAACTTCTCTTCAGATGATACTTTAAGAACTGGAAGTAGATCTCGTTCAGAATAATATTCATTCTTTAAAAATAGTTGAATAGGATCATAATCAGCTCCAAACAGATCAATATGCATATAAAACTGTATAAACCTTTTGATCCGCAACTTCCGAAGAACCTTNCAACGGGTATTTTTCATCACCGTTTTGAGATATTTTGACCTGAGTGAATCATGAARATCATATACCAAATCATAACCTTCAAGTTCAAGAGATGATGCAAGTGATTTCAGGAGCTTTCTTTCATTACTCCCAGTTCTAAAAGGAATCACTCTAGATAAATGGGGTTGATTTTCAAGGAGAGAGGAAAATTTATCTAATGTCAGAAAATGAATGTGACACTCAGGGTATTTCCTTGAGATTGCTTCAATTGCTATAGTAGCAAAAACAATATCACCAATTGAACTGAATCGAATGAGGAGTATCTTACTCGGATAAGATGAAGATTCTGAAATTGTACTGTACGTGGGTATCCCCGACGTCTCCAACCTCATCCCTCAGCGATTTAGCGGTTTCGGTTTGCGTTATAGGCGGTCAGATCAACAAGAGATTGCTTATAAGGACTATCAGGAAAATCCGCCAGAGCTTCAATGGCACGATCTGAGTAGCTCTTGATTTGGTCTCGGGCATAGTCGAATCCGCCATGAGAATCAACAATTTCCGTCAAAAGACGTATATCTTTTTTGCTGGCTCCGTTCTTCATTGTTTTCCGAATATGTTTACGTTCTTTAGAGGTTAAAGATCTTTCTAAAGTGTGAATAACAGGAAGAGTTATCATGTTTCGACTCACATCTGAGTTGACATCTTTACCTGTATCTTTTGATGATCCAAGAATATCAAATAGATCGTCTTTAATCTGAAAAGCAATTCCGAAGTATTCTCCATAGTTTCTCAGTTTTTCTTTGTTAGTCCCCTTACCAGAAGACGTGATGGCGCCTAACTCGCAACTCGTACCGATCAAGGAAGCAGTCTTATCTTTAATCATATTATAATAAACTTCTTCTTTCATATTTTTTCTATAACTCTTCTCGATTTGGAGCATTTCACCAGTACTAAGCCGTTCAGCGGTAATCGAAATGAGATCCAAAGCTTCAAAATCTCTTAATCCGATCAGATTGGTAAGAACTTTACTCAGAAGGAAATCACCCATAATAATGGATGCTTTATTCTTCCAGACACGGTTGATTGTGGGAAAACCTCTTCGGAGCTTAGCATCATCCACTACATCATCATGCAWGAGAGTCGCTACRTGAAGAAAYTCTACCATTGCAGCGGCCTTAAAACTGTTCATGGTAGGTGTTCCAGTCATACGTGCCGATAAGATTGTTAAAACCGGTCTGATGCCTTTTCCTTTATGACGAATTAAATATTTAGCTATAACGTTAATTAAACGAACTTCAGAACGGAGAGCATCTTCAAATTCTTTTTGAAACAACTTCAGGTCGTCCCAGATCGGCGCCAAAATCTTTTTCAGTTCTCTTGAGTCTGTCATACTAGCTGTTAATTTAGGTGCATAAGTCCAATGACCGTAATCAAATCTTCCTTGAGAATATATGAGAAATGAAAATGCTGATTTCGTAAAGTAGAATAAGCGGTACGGTCATTAACAGTAAACTAATAGGATCTGGGGGAGTTATAAATGCTGATAGTATTACAAAAAATAGTATGGAATGACGACGATAATGCCTCATGAATGGGGGTGTT
The DNA here is from genome assembly GCA_002402135.1 of Fidelibacterota bacterium. GTDB lineage: Bacteria > Fidelibacterota > Marinisomatia > Marinisomatales > UBA2128 > UBA2128. Next base: position 15,642 of record NVVH01000016.1, read on the forward strand.
ATCAATCCAATTACTGATAATATCAAAACAAGTACTGGAAGTTCGAAAAGAATACCTGCTGCCAAAAGGATCCAAAGAACGTAGCTGACATAAGAATTTATRGAAAAATTATTCTGTACATCCGGAACTGTGATTGAGGCAAAAAATTGCAGAGAAAAAGGGATTATTACAAAGTAAGCAAATAAAACACCACCAAGAAAAGAAATGAAGGTGAATATAATTACCGGGTAAACATACTTTCGTTCATTCTCTAATAATCCTGGTGTTACAAATTTCCAAACCTGATAAGTCAGGACTGGAAATGCCACTACYAATCCTCCAACAAAAGCAATTCCCCATTTAAGCATAAACATTGCATAGGGTGTAAGCGCCTGAAAGCTCAAATTTTCAATACTGGAAGTTGGCAGCATCAAAAGTTCAAATATTTGATTAATGAACACAAAAGTRATGATTGCGCCCACAATAATTCCAAGAATTGATTTTATAATSCGCCAGCGGAGTTCTTCTAAATGATCAAGAAACGGCATATCTTTRYTRCTCACGAGNTTTARTKTTCTTTAGGAATAAGCCGRCGGGCAGTGTCAGACGGTGAGTGGGTGCGCTGATCATCATCYGAAATAAGTTTCTCAAGRTCTCCAGTTACATCTTCAGTCCAAAAACGCYKTTCAAGTTCATCGCGAAYATTGTTTCTGACTCGTGAGAAATATTGATTACGTCTTCGTCTCTTCAGGTTTCCACTTTTCTTTAAGTTATCAATGAAGTTCCAACATTGTTTATATATCTCRGRAATTCCATCCCCTTCGGTAGCAGTTGACAACAAAATTTCTGGAGTATARCTYCGTCCTTCAAAAGCGTCCGAAACATAATCTCGAAGCACTGCCGCCACTCGACTAGCTCCTTCGCGGTCAGCTTTATTAATAACAAAAAGATCACCGTATTCCACAGGTCCTGCCTTCATAAACTGAATATCATCACCTGATTCGGGTACAAGAATTACCACTGTCATATCAACATTTTGAATAATCTCAGCTTCCGCCTGTCCAACTCCAATGGTTTCCACTAGGATAATATCCTTACCTGAACTTGCGATAATGTCTGCAACCTGATGGGTCATCCGTGCCAATCCACCCATTTCTCCCCGGCTGCCCATACTCCTGATAAACACATCMGGATCGAGRGCATGCTGGTTCATCCTGACACGATCACCTAAGATTGCTCCTCCAGAAAACGGACTCGTAGGATCCACAGATATTACTCCCACACTCTTATCTTCATTCCTGATTAAAGTAATAAGTTGATTAATAAGAGTACTTTTGCCAGCTCCAGGGGGACCGGTTATACCAATACGTACTGTATCATGAGAATATGGATAAATCTCACTGTATTGTTTAGCAGCAAGACCATTTTCTACCGCTGAGATAAGATTGGATAGAATATTGGAATTACCATCTTGGAGCTCTGCGATTAAATTCTTTTTCACATTAACTCCATCATGATTGAAATGCCTAATAAGAAAGCGAAGAGTTATTGAATATCAGTTGAATGTTCTTTTAAACTGGGAGTAATCAAGTATTGATAAATTGTGACCACTTCGCTTAATAAATCCTTTCTCTTCCAGAATCTTCATCATTCTTGAGACTGTTTCACGAGAAGTCCCAGCCATATTTGCGATATCCTGCTGATAAGGTAAATTGCTGATCTCCACTTTTCCTTGGCGAATGGTGCCAAGTTCTTCTGCCATTCGAATGAGTGTAATACCGATGCGGTGCTCAGCATCACTAAGTGAAAGACTTTCAATCTGTTGGTCACTCTTACGGATACGGCCAGCCATTTCTGTYAATAATGAAATGGCAATTTTTGGAAAACGCTCTAGAAAAAGGAGGAAATCATGACGCTTTAATATGAGAACTTTAGACTCCTCGATCGCGATTGCGTTAGCAGATCGTGTTTCGCCATCAAGCAATGACATCTCTCCAAAAAATTCACCTTCACCTAACATAGCTAATATTACCTCTCTGCCATCCTCACTTACTCGGGTGATTTTAATACTCCCACCTGCGATAATAAAGAATGTRTCTCCGAACTCATCCTCCATYAATATCATGTTGTTTTTTTGATAAGAGCGCTTTGTCATGCGCGAGAGCAATTCGTCAAGSACRTTAGCACTAAGAGCAGAGAATATGGGAACTGTTGCTAGAAGGTCACTATCTTTCATGGYKTGAAGCTAAATCAGAGTAATTACTTTTCAAAACATTTTGACACCCAGAATGATTGGAATTTTGGATTGTACCGAATAAATTACCGCCTAATTACAAGAATAAAAATTTGAAATAAACATAAAGGATTAAAATTCAATGGAACGTACAAAATCAGTTCTAAAACGCCAAAGGCAGGAAAAAGAAGATTACCTTAGAAACAATCAACGTAAAACTCAAATGAAAAATGCCATTAAGAAGGTACTTGAAGCTAAGACTAAAGTAGATGCAGAGAAATCTTACAATCTTGCTGTCTCAATAATTGATAAACTGTCTAACAATAAAGTAATACATAAAAACAGCGCTGCCAGAAGAAAATCTCAGATTACACAATATTTGAACTCTCTTAGCTAGAATCTATTATAATTGCTTAATTTTGAGGGAAGTTTTTCCAAACTTCCCTTTTTCATATTTTACCTATTAGTTTAATCTGAAGAGATTATTTAGAGAWCAACAGATAAAYCTTTCYGAGGGTGGACAATCTGGRARGATTRACCTACAGATTAATCCTTTAAGCGATTCTTCACTTGATAATTTGGAGATTCTTTAAGGATTTGCATATCGTGAGGATGACTCTCAATTGAAGCTGAGGACGTTATACGAATAAATTGAGTTTTGTTCTGCATCTCTTGAATATTATGTGAACCGCAGTAACCCATRCTAGCTCTTAGTCCACCGATTAGCTGATAGAGATTGGATCGAACGCTGCCACGAWAAGGAACCATCCCTTCCACTCCTTCAGGAACAAGTTTAATGGACTTTTCACCAKCTTGAAAATATCGATCTGCACTTCCTTCTGACATAGGTCCCATTGATCCCATACCGCGAAAACTTTTATATTGCCTTCCCTCTCTTAGAATACTTTCTCCAGGGCTTTCATCAAGTCCTGCGAGTAAACTTCCAAGCATAACGCTGTCTGCTCCGGCTGCAATAGCTTTTGCGATGTCTCCAGAATAGCGAACACCGCCATCTGAAATTACAGAAATACCCGATTTCTTTGCCACATCAATTGAATCCAATATTGCCGTAAGTTGAGGAACGCCGATTCCGGCTATGATACGTGTTGTGCAGCTCGCTCCAGCWCCGATTCCTACTTTCACAACGTCAGCACCTCGATCTATTAAATCTCTTGTTCCATCAGCTGTTGCTACGTTCCCTGCGATTAACGGTATAGAGCCATATCCTTTCTTCACATTTTTTACTGCATCCAGAACACCGGTAGAATGTCCATGAGCCGAATCGAGAACAAGTACATCTACACCGGCATCCACCAGCCCAGCTACACGGTCCAACACATCATCTGTTGCACCAATAGCTGCTGCGACCCTGAGTCTGCCGTGTAAATCAAGAGTAGCTTGAGGAAATCGCTGCTTCATCAACAAATCTTTCACAGTAACCAGACCGCAAAGTGTGCCGTCTTGCTCTACAATTAATAACTTCTCAATCCGCTTTTTCTGAAGAATCTTGCGAGCATCTTCTAACGTAGTACCTTTTGGAGCAGTAACGAGTTTCTTGGAAGTCATAACTGCTGAAACAGGCTGATCCAGGTTTTCTTCAAAACGGATATCACGTTCAGTCAGGATTCCTACCAATTGATTTTCCTCATCAATCACTGGTAAGCCGGATATGCCGCGGTTTCTCATAATGGAGACAGCATCCCTGACACTCTTATCAGGTGCGATGGTAACAGGATCAATAATTACTCCACTTTCCGACCGCTTTACTCTTTCCACTTCTATACACTGCCGTTCAATTGACATGTTTTTATGAAGTACACCTAGCCCTCCTTCTCGAGCCATGGCGATTGCCATTGCATTTTCAGTCACAGTATCCATTGCGGCACTCAGAATTGGAGTTTGGAGGATGATATTATCTGTGAGTCTTGAAGAGACATCCACATCTCTTGGCAGAACATTCGATTTGGATGGTACCAATAGTACATCATTAAATGTCAAAGCTAATTTCAGATCTTTTTTAGTCTCTTTTTCCACTTACATTATTTTCATCTTTAATTCAACTTCTGAAAGAATCTTTCTACTGCTTATAAGTTTTGTTGCAGTCTCAATTTCTGTTGATAACACATGATCACTACTTCTCATTTTAACATGCCTGCGCAGCATTTTCCAGACAGAATTTATAACAGGTGCAGGTTTTAACGGCTTATGAAATTCTAATGCTCTGCAGGCAGTTAATAACTCAACGGCAATAATTTTTTCCACATTTTCTATAATATTCAACAGTTTTTGACCAGCCCAGGGAGCCATGGAAACCAAATCTTCTTGCCCTCCTGCTGTCGGAATCGAATCCACCGATGCTGGCGTTGCCAGTGTCTTGTTTTCTGATGCCAAYGCTCCTGCAGTTACCTGGAGCATCATGTATCCTGATTCAAGCCCTGGAACTGAAGCCAGACAGTTTGGAAGGTGATCTACTTTACCTTCCATCATATGGGCAATACGCCGCTCGGAAATAGCTCCAATCTCAGCAGTTGAAATGGCCATAGCATCCATTGCTTGAGCGACAGGTTCAGCGTGAAAATGTCCTGAGGATTCTACTTTRCCGCTATCAGAAAATACAAGTGGATTATCACTGACACTATTAATCTCGTTATCAATAATCTTTATCATAGCTGAAATTACTTCTCGACTGCTGCCATGAACGTGTGGAATACATCTTAAACTGTAAGGATCCTGTACTTGTCCACACTCTCTATGAGAAGCGACAATTTCACTTTTAGCCAGGAGATTCCAGATATTTCGGGAAACCAGRATCTGGCCAGGATGTTTCTTGAGACGATGGATAGCAGGGCGAAAAACTTTTCTTGACGCTAGGGACGCTTCAACTGATAGAGCCCCAACTACATCAGCAGTCTTTAGAAGATTATTCAGACTACACGATGCAGCAACACCAAGGGCTGTGGAAACTTGCGTACCATTRACAAGAGTTAACCCTTCCTTAGTATGAAGCGTTAAAGGAGTCAGGCCAGCCTTCTTAATGGCTTTTATGCTGGGACAAACACGACCTTCAAACTGTACATCTCCCTCACCAATGAGTGCAAGTGCTATATGAGAAAGTTGAGCAAGATCCCCACTGGCGCCAACAGAACCTTTAGAAGGTACTACGGGTAGAATATCGTGATTTAAGAAMTCCATCAACTGTTTTGCCACTTCCAATCTGACGCCACTGTAGCCAAAAGAAATATCCAACAGTTTYAGCACCATAGTCAGCCTCACTACTTCCGGAGAAAAAGGCGTGCCCGTTCCAGCTGAGTGGCTTCGAACAAGATTCAATTGGAGCAGTTTCTGGTCATTCTCAGAAATTTTAACCTGACTAAGGGCTCCAAAACCGGTATTRACACCGTAGATCGTATCACCGTTGGCCAGTGACTCCTCCAAACATTTCCTATTCGATTTGATACAACTGATAACCTGCCTTGACAATTGAACTTTCGTTCGTCCAGACAAGAAGGGAATAAAATCAGATGTGGAGTAAGAATTACCGTTAACCCTAAACATGTCGCTTATAAGAATTTGATTTCATTTACGTTCGAAAATGGTCGCATGGTAACTGGAATTAATTTTTGAAAATATGACCCGTATTGTTTTTTCGCAACTCGATTGTCAAGATTAATAAACAGTCCTTCATCGTGAGAAGTTCGAATTAATCTTCCAAACCCCTGCCTGAATCTAATCGCCGCTTCAGGGACTGTTCTTTCCATAAATGSATTTCTTCCGGCTTCACTTATTCTTTCATTAAAGGAAGCTACAAGTGGATCTGTATGGACTTCAAAAGGYAGTTTTGCAATGATCAGTATCTCCAGAAGACTTCTAGGTAAATCCACCCCTTCCCAGAATGCAGTTGTACCCATTAAGATTCCATCAGGTTTATCTCTGAATCCGCGAAGTAGTGATGATCTAGATGATGATTGATGTTGAGCGAAAACTCTAGATGTATCTATATTGCCTCTACTTCTAAGTTCTTCGTAACAGGCAATGAGTGACTTCCGCGAGGTAAATAAAATCATAGTACGTTTWTGGAAATTTTCCTGCAAATATTCTAACAGATCAGAAACTACCTTTGGAAATTCAATAGAATTTGGCAGTTCTTCTCCAACCCATTGATAATAAATACATTGATCGTCGTAGAAAAATGGACTGGGAAATACGCTGGTATTAACAGTWTTATCACTATCAAGATGTAGTCCAATCCTTTGGAGGAAATAGTCAAATCCATCACCAACTCTCAGAGTTGCAGATGTGATAAGAATTGAATCTACCGCTTCAAATAGAAACTTTTGAAGCTGAACACCAGGGTCAATAGGTACAGCTACGAGAGCAAGATAAAAGTCTTCATTAAAGTAKCKGCCTTCAACCCAATAAACCCAATCTTCGTTAGGCTCCACAACAGTGGTTCGACATGATAATTTTATCTCTTTAAGATTTTCTCCCAACCGTTCAAAATTGAGTATTGCTYCGTCGCTACCTTTTACTTCAACAAGTAACTTTTGTATCTCAACAACATTTGTAATCATTTCATCAACTGACGATAATAAGTTTTTTAWATTTTTACCCACATCAGAAAGCAGTTCAGTGAATTGGAAATAGCGAATCTTCTGAGCATATGAAACTGATCTATCAAGCATRCYATCAATTTCTTCAGTTAAAGAGTCAAAAASGATATTCGTCTCCTTGCGTATCTCTTTAGCMGATGATTGAAGARYTTTAAAAAGATTTATCAAATCACTATTCAMTTGCCCAAGTGTTTGGATCTGGTTCTTCAAACGGAGAGAACGAGCAGATTTGGGATCAACCATGCTGACATTATCGCGGACKCGCTCACGYGTRAATCTCACTTCAAATTGGTTGTAAGCAGCATTGACCAAGTTGTGCCCTTCATCAATAACAACTCGAGGAAAAGATGGTAAGATTCCCGGCATTGTTAAATCTGAAAGCAGGAGTGAGTGGTTTACAACAATCAAATCAGCCTCCTGGCTCGCTTCTCGAAGAGGAGTTATAAAACAACCGTTATAATTTCTACAAACCTTGCGATTACAAAATCCCTGATCACTACGAATCAAACTAGMAACTCTTCCAGATCCCTTGTTATTTYTGAAACCGGCACATTCTGTTAGATCGCCGGTWTTTGTCCAATGGAGCCAGACGATAACAGGTCCAAGGCTCTCGGCTTCCCTCGGAGARATACGACCTGAATTATCAGCAATTAGCCAGTCGAGTCGTGTCTTGCAAATGTAATTATTCCTCCCCTTCATCATGGTAGCTGAAAAAGAGACATCCAATGTTTTCGCAATCCTAGGTACCTCACGATAAAACAGCTGATCTTGGAGATTCTTGGTAAAACTGGCAATAACTGTGGGTCCGTCATTATTTGTTAAAGCATAAGTGATGGATGGATATAGATATGCGAGAGATTTTCCCAAACCAGTTCCAGCTTCTATAACACCTATCCCCTTGGTACCCATAATTTCCCAGGATTTGTCTGCGTAACTAATCTGATCAGCTCTAACCTCAAATTCTCCATCGCTCCCATCTGAAATAGCTTTTTGCAGAAGGCCACCTTCKCCAAAAACCATTTCTGCTTCTTTTGGCAGTTCTTTCTGAGAACCTTTGAACTTGAAGATATTCGATGGCATCTCCTTCTCGACTTTAGACGGCAATAGTCCTTCGTCCARATGATTCTCAGCTACTAGGAGATTGGCTACAGCCACATAAAACTGCTTATTGGCAACTTCCACCCTTTTCAATGAACTAACAATTTTCTGGATAACAGGTAACGGATAGGAACAAACTTCTTCTACTAATTTTAGAAATATACCTCCGACATTTATGGTATCCGCTTCAGCTCTATGTTCTCCGCTTCGGGAATAACCAAAATATTCCGCTACTGTACCTAGTTGGTGATTTGGCAGAAAGAATAAAAAGGATCGAGCTAATGGTAATGTATCATACAATGCATTTTCTACTTCACGATCTTCACCAAGATGACTCTTATATAAAYTTTCGAGAAAAGAAAGATCGAATGGAATATTATGCGCAACAATGGGATCATTCCCCATAAACTCCGCTATTTGGGGAGTCACTTCAGATGGTGAAGGTGAATCAGCGACCATTTCATCAGTTATTCCAGTGATACGAATAATCTTTTCTGGAATGGGAAAACCCGGATTAACTAGAGTGGAGAAAGTTTCATCTATTTCTCCACTGCGAAACCGTACTCCTGCAAACTCGGTTATCTGATCTACAGAAGGGTTAAGACCRGTAGTTTCAAAATCGAAGGCTATAAATGTGTCAAGGTTCAAYGCTCCAAGAACATCAGAAAATTTCATTAAATTCCAGCAAAAACTCTTASAACATCCACAATAAGTGATGGTTTCTTGATCACTGCTTTAGAAAAGACTTTGGCGATTGTTCTTTTTTCCTCTGGAATATCTAAAACGGCATCTGCAATATCATTGAGTTCATCATCTGTCAATTTGTAGATTAGAGATTTTATCCTATAAAACATTTCATGATTTTTTCCACCTACCTTGTGCCATGCTTTATGATAACGTGAAAGAAATTTTTCGCTGACATCGTTCTTCTTAACAGCCTCTGCAGCAGTCTGACCAGCTAGCATTCCTCCTCGCATACCTGGGATAATCCCTCCGCCTGTCATGGGATTCACCATATGCGCAGCATCKCCGGCCAACATCAAACCATGGGCTACGATCCTTTTCAGAGTTTTCGCACACGGTACTCCACCTATAGTCTGAGAAATCACAGAACAATTGGGATAAAATTGATCCAAAAACTCATCTAAATGGCGTTTAGCCGACTTTTCACGACTAAAATCACCTGAAACTCCTAATCCAATATTGGCGATGTTTGGTCCCTTCGGAAAAATCCATAAATATCCACCAGGACACCATTTTTTGGAGATATAAAAGTCAAAGCGGTTTTCATCAAACTCAGCGCCGGTAATAGTTTTCTGATAGGCTGATTCCATATCTTTCATCTTGACTAAAGTATTCAGTCCAGCCCATCGACCTACACGGCTTTCTACGCCATCCGCTCCAATAACAATTTTACAGTTTACTTCAAACGGTTCACCCAAAACCGTTCCTTTGACACCTACTACTCGGTCTTCTTCGACTAAAAGCCCGGAAACATATGCTTTTGTAACAATTTGAGCACCTTCCCGTACAGCGTATTGGGCCAAGTCATAGTCAAAAATTCGGCGGTCAACGATATAACCTTTCTGCTTCAGGTCCATATCGATGTTGTGACCGTTAGGAGCCACTAATCTCAGTCGAGTGATGGTAGATTTGATCCATCGTTCCTGGGGTTCAAGAAAAATGCGTATCCCCTCGTCACTTATAGCCTCACCGCAACGAACGGGAACACCTATATCACGATCTTTCTCCAAAAGAAGGACTGAAAGGCCTTCCTGGGCAGCGTATCGGGCAGCGGTAGTCCCGGCGGGACCGCCACCAACTACTATAACATCAAACTTCTGCTGTCGCCACATCCTCAAATACCTCTATGGGACAAATATACATACAAAGCTTACAGTCAATGCAGATTTCGTAATCAATACCGATATTTGCTTCCGCCAGTTCGATACAGTCTACAGGGCAGATGCCTACACAGCAGCCGCAGAAATCGCAAGTATCAGGTTTGATCTGAATCATGAGCCACCTGAAAAGTAGGGTATATGATTCCAAAACGGAAATAGTAATAGTAGCGCGCCACGAAGAAAGTAACTAAGACTGCCAGGAAAAACCACGGATAGCGGACACTCAGGAACATGGCCAAAATAAAAATCGGATACCTGATAGCGCGGAGGATATGGTGCTCCTTTAGATATGCTAAAGCGACGAGGAAAAACGGCACAGATACAATACTGGATGTGCTGATAACAGGATCATCCAGATAATATCCTATGGAGGCAGATRCTGCCGCCAATAGCGTTCCCACAGCGATAGTAACCGGTATGCCGAACCGGGCAGGGAACGTTGTTTTATCGGTGGATAAATCGCCGGGGAGATCTGGGATTGCCGTTAATAAAGAGACTGATGCAAAGGCTAGCAGATACGGAACAGACGCCAGAAGACCGGGCAGAATTTCACCGGAAACAAAGCTCCAACCAGCCATAAAAAGCGATAAACCAGCTAATCCATTGGCTAGATTACCTAAAAAAGGTGTTCGTGCCCAGTTGAAGCGCTTTGTACTGTAGAGTATGCCCCACATTTGATAAATCATCACTGCCCAGATTATAACCAGTAAAGACGAAGGCCTTCCTGATTGACCAAATTCAATAAAGCTGCCAGCACCAGCAAAAGTCATCCCGGCAAAAAACGTAATCTTAGCCAACCGTTCCCCCGCTGATACACTTATGGCTTCCTTCTCCAGCAGGAACAGTTTTTTGTTAACGCTGTCGGTGTCCACATCCATGAGCTGATTACGGATGAAGGTGCTCCCCGCTACCAGAGTGAGTCCTGTGAAAATGAGGACCATTGGCCAGTTGAACTGTGTGTTCCAATAGATTCCAGGGTTTACAACTCCTTGTGCGGCGCTGACACCGGCCATAATCATAATCCAGACTGGGAAGAACAGCGTTGGCCTCATAAGAAACAGGGCATCTAGCCTTTTTACTTTCGAACTGATACCTTTGTAGAGGGTTGAGTTCGTATTTATTAAACGAGTCACTAGCATTTATTCAACAGGTCCAAATAGTATTTCAGAAAGCGATTCTCCTGCAAAGAGCGCTACCAGTTCATTGAAGATGATGGCGAAGATCACAAAAGCAGCAAAGCCAAGAAGTATTGTCATCAATCTAACATTTAGTAATTGATCTTTCATCCCCAGATACATCTCGGCAAGCAGTGCGGGTACACCCCACCGCCAGATAATAAAAATTGCCGTGAGCATTCCGCCGATAGGGAGCATGTATTTAGACGAGGCGTAATCCATCAGATCAAAGAAGCTGACGCCAAAAATCTGTGACATATCGTTAAACTCGCCCAGGGAGAGTGAACAGAAAATTCCCACAGCAGCAGCCACACCGCCAAATGTAACGGTTGCTTTGGCCCTGGACCACCCTTTCTGATCAATGAAATAGGCAGTTACAACTTCGAGAATGGAGATAGCAGATGTGAGCGCTGCCAAAAATAAGAGGAAGAAGAACAAAGTTCCCCAGATGATACCACCGGGTAGCTGRGAGAAAATAGACGGCAGGACATGAAAAATCAGGCCTGCACCTCCAGCAGGATCGGCTCCTAAAGCAAAAACCGTTGTAAATATGGCAATTCCTGCCAGCATAGCAATGGCAGTATCCAGAAAAATAACCCAGAAAGCTGAGGAGAGCAGGTTCTGGTCTTTCTTTAAGTAGCTTCCGTAAGTGATCATAGTTCCCATTCCTAAACTCAGTGTAAAAAACGAATGTCCTAGGGCAAGAACTACTGAGTTGGCTGTAAGATCACTAAATTTGGGTTTGAATAAAAATTCGAGTCCTAGCATCCCATTCTTTAGCGTTAATCCTCTTATGACCAGCATTATCAGAATAATGATAATAGCGGGCATCATGATTTTGCTCCAACGCTCGATACCGTACTTAACCCCGTTCACAATAATCCAGATGCACAATCCTATGAAAATCAGATGCCAGAAGAGTGGATTCCATGTGCTGCTGACAAAATCGCCAAACAGTTCTTTAGCCAGAACCGGATTCCCTGCCATTGCCTCAAATCCACCGGTAATGGCCACAAAAGTATATCTTAGCGTCCATCCGCCTACAACGCTGTAAAAAGAAAGAATAACAAAAGCCGATGCCACACCAAGGTAACCGACGTTCTTCCACCAACTGTTGGGAGCCAGCTTTTTGAATGCCCCAACAGGACTCAATTGCGTTTTCCGGCCAATGGCAAATTCAGCGATTACGATAGGCACTCCCACCAAAAGAATACAGATAAGATATATCAGCGTAAAGGCGGCGCCTCCGTTTTGTCCGGCCATGTGGGGAAATTTCCAGATATTCCCCAATCCTACAGCGGATCCTGCCGCGGCAAAGATGAATCCTACTCTCGATCCCCAATGTTCTCTCATTCCTGGTATATTACTCCTTCTCTGTTTCCAATTCAGTCACTCTTTCCGGCGGTTCATATTCCTTGTCCAACTCAGGATCTCTTTCATCAAAAGCGGACAAATGGCTGTCAACCAGCGCATCTAACAGGCCGTAAATATAGGCAAATCCCATCCACCACGCATATTTGTTTCGATCCTGGCGATAACTCTCCAATCCCGTTGAATTGTAATTGTCTCTGCTCACCTGAAAATTGTAGGCACTGTAGATCTCCGCTCCCAAAACCAGTGCAGCCTTCAAGTACTGGCGGTTGTAGATTTGTCCGCCGCCGGGAATAATGGAATAGATAACCGCCTTCTTTGGCACACGCTCGACTGCCAAGGAATCAGCTTGAGCTGAGCTCTGAAGCGGCGCCAAGAATATCATCAGAGCGAGTGACCACGTTCTCAGGAGCTGATACCTCTGCTGACTTCGTCCCATTTAGAAATAACCGACAGTCCACCAGGTATAATACCAATCTCTACTGATCTGACCTCGCCTTCAGGTATTTCGCCGTCGTAATGAATCGGGAGATGCTCATCGCTGGTAATTCTCATTGTTTTGGATTTGTACATGGTAACTTCATCTAGATCGTTAATCTTACCGTTAAACAACTTTAAAAAATTACGGACTATTTTCATTGGCTTAAGATCTGCTGCGTGGCAAATATTGAACTCACCATCGTCAATAACGGCTTGAGGACAAAGCTGCATGCCGCCGCCCACTGACCAGCCGTTCCCAACGGAAATGAGGTATGTAGGACCCTGAATGGAATCGTTATCCAGTTCAATGGTCATGTCAATAGCGCTGTACTTTTTCAATGTTTTTAACACAACCCAGACATAAACCAGCGTCCCTCGGAGTTTAGTGATCTTCCGACTCTCCTTGCTGGAATAGCCGTCGAAACCGATCCCCACCACATTGCTGAAATATTTGCCGTTAAACGTGCCCAGATCAATTTTACGGGGGGTTCCGTTGATGAGCGTATCCACAGCTTTTTCCGGAGTGAGCGGAATACCGCAGCCGCGAGCCAGGTCGTTTCCGGTACCAATGGGAAGCACACCCAGGGAAGTCTCAGATCCCGCCAGACCGTTCACCACTTCGTTCACGGTTCCGTCGCCGCCGAAAGCTGTAATCACATCGTAATCATTTACAGCCGCTTTGGTAATCTCTGTTCCGTGCGTGGGTTCCTTCGTCCATTCTACATCAAATTCAACTCCGGCTGAGGTGAGCATCTGTTCTATCTTGGGTAAAATCTTGGCAGTTTTACCACGGCCGGCGGTGGGATTCATTACGATCAATGTTTTCATTATTTTTTCCTTACAGCTATGCACTCAATCTCGATGTCAGCATCGAGCGGCAGTTTGGAAACTTGTACTGCTGATCTTGCCGGCGGTTCCTTGGGAAAGTAGTCAGAAAAAACGTCGTTCAGTTCGGCGAAGCGGGAAAGATCGGTGAGATAGACAGTCACCTTCACAGCTTGATCCATAGAACTCCCTGCTGACTGCAACAGATTCGAAAGATTGTCCAATGTTTGCCTAACGCGAGTTTTAAAATCTCCTTCCACCAGTTTACCTGTCTCAGGGTCGAGGGGAACCTGCCCGGCGGTGAAGACTAGGTCTCCGGCAGATACAGCAGGACTGTACGGACCTGCCACGGAACTCCCAACAGGGTAATGGACTTCCTTAAGCATTATCCTCATCTTCTTTCAGGTCGCCAGAATCCTCCAGGCACTTCTTCAACTCTTCAAACTCTTTCCTTAGACTGGCTATTTGAGTCCAAGCAATAATCGCCAAACTCATGCCGGACAGTCCAAAAATAAACCCTATTACACTCATTCCTTCCATTTTAGCCTGCCTCCAAAGATACATTAAGAATCAAAGAATAGATTTCAACTTCTTTACTACATATTTATTCAAACTATCCCCTTCGGATATGGCGCGAACAGTCAACGCTTTATGCAATTCCGAACCTGTTCTTAAAATAAATTTCCCTGAATATCGTCTGTTTGTAGGTGCAGGTAGATTTTGTTTGTCTTCCTTGTAAATGGCTACCCATTCATCCACGACAGTGCATAATTCCTTATATACCTTCTCTTCATTKTCWCYGTGACAACARGGGCCTAWCCAGCCYGGTAMAGATCCCACRCCGCCAAGCCTACATCGTCATCCATTTTCCTGACAACCTTGTTCTCAAACGGCCGGAGTACAAATTCTCCCACAACAGCGATTTTGGCCCTGAAGAGGTGTCCGCTGATGGTATTAAAATCCGGGCCGCTCATGGAAACATGAGCATGAACAAATGGCTCACCTTCTTTTTCCGATACGTTGCCCAGACACGAGACCAATTCAAAATTTCCGGAAAAAGGTTTCTGATCATATTCCTTCCGGGACAGGTTATAGAAACCGAGAGTAACATCCTTCACGGCGCCGATCCCGCTTATAGCAGCAGAATGCAAATTCTCCTTTTCCACAACTGTGAGAATTGACTTAATCACATCATCATCCTGTGCCATGGAAATCAAAAAGTTGTCACCATCTTTAATGTAATTCATTCAGGAATCCATCTTAAGTCAGGAGTTCGATTGGCGGCAGTTTCATCCAGCCGTCGAACCGGCGTGGAATAGGGGGCGTTCCTGACTTTCTCAGGATCGCTTTTCGACTCCTCGTCAATCTTAAGCATGGCCTCAGCAAACCGATCAAGACTTTCCATAGTCTCCGAATCGGTAGGCTCCGTCATGAGAGCTTCTGGTACATTCAGCGGAAAGTAAATCGTGGGAGCGTGAAAGCCGAAATCGAGTAAACGCTTACCGATATCCAGTGCCCGGACACCTCTCTCCTTTTGACGGCTGGCGCTGAGGACAAATTCGTGCATACACGGGCCGTCGAAAGCGACTTCGTAAGCGTCAGTAAGCTTGCTCATGAGGTAGTTGGCGTTTAGAATGGCCAGTCGGCTGATGGCTTGAATTCCATCCAATCCAAGCATGCGAATGTAAGTATAAGCCCGAACGAGTATACCAAAGTTGCCGAAAAAGGCGTGGACACGACCGACAGAATCGGGAAGATCTCTATGCAGAGAATATTTTCCGTCTTTTTCTATTACGAGCGGTAACGGGAGAAATTTCGCCAATTCAGAAGTTACGCCGATGGGCCCGGCGCCCGGTCCTCCGCCGCCGTGAGGAGTGGAAAAAGTTTTGTGCAGATTAATGTGGACGATATCGAAGCCCATATCGGCAGGTTTTACCAAGCCGAGGAGAGCATTCAGATTGGCGCCGTCCATATACATGAGTCCGCCTACCTCGTGCACCAGTCCGGTTATCTCACTGATATGTTCCTCGAACAGTCCCAGCGTGTTGGGCTGTGTCAGCATCATGCCGGCGACTTCAGGCGATAACTTATCCTTAAGGTCGTCCAAGTCCACCCGTCCCCGCTGGTCAGACTTCACCTGGATTACATCGWATCCGGCCATRACGACRCTGGCGGGATTGGTGCCRTGGGCAGTATCGGGAATCAGAATGTATTTGCGCTGGCTTCCTTTCTTAGCGTGATACGCCTGCATGATGAGCACTCCCACCAGTTCACCCTGAGATCCGGCTGCAGGCTGCAGAGTAAATCGGTCCATCCCGGTTATGGCTTTGAGCTGATCTTCCAGTCCKGCCATGATWGCCAACGCTCCCTGYACCGWCTCTTCCGGCTGAGCGGGATGTAWGCTGCTYAATCCRGGTAAMCCGGCCATCAAATCGTTCACTTTGGGATTGTACTTCATGGTRCATGATCCCAGCGGATAGACATCCTTATCTACATGATGATTTTTACTGGAAAGATTGGTGTAGTGKCGGACRACATCRGGCTCWGTCACTTCCGGCAGATTAGCTGGAACAGCTCGAATCTCCTCGCTCTCGAAGATATCCTCGAGAGGAGTATCAGGAACATCACACTTAGGCAGGGTAACGCCAATCTTCCCTGGACGGCTCTTGTGGAAAATCAGATGATCACTCATTGAGCCCTTCCAATAATTCTGCTAAATCTGTTTTCATATTTTCCAGCGCTTCCTCTACGGAGCCGCCGAACTTCAGTCCCGCTGTGGCGAGATGAGGTTGACCTCCGCCGCCKCCACCCAGCTTCTTACCCTGTTCCCGGGCAATATCGCCGGCTTTTACACCCGACACAATTAAATCTTGAGTAACCACAAATACCAATGTTAACTTAGAATCATCAATGGAAGCGAGTACGCCAATTCCGCTTCCCAGACCGGAAGCCAAATGATCACCTAAAAKCTTAAGGTGGYCAAYATCATCTGAGTCAATTTCGCTAATAGCTAGCTTTCGTCCATTTACTTCAAGTGAATTATTAATTATTGTAGCTACCTTTTCTGCACCGCCACTCCCGGATCGCTGGCGAAGCCTTTTTTCCAATTCACGGTTCTTTTCCAAGAGTTGGTTGATGCGGCTTTCCAGTTCGTGAAGTGGAACATTGAGCATACCCTGYAATGCGGATAACTGTCGAAAACCTTCAGTTACATAACGCAATGCCCCTATTCCTGTAACAGCGAAGATGCGCCGCACACCTGAAGAAAGTGAAGATTCCTCAGTGATCTTAAAGAATCCKATGTCGCCGGTCCGTTCCACATGAGTCCCTCCGCACAGCTCCTTAGAGAARTCTCCAATGGTAATCATCCGTACYTTATCGCCGTATTTTTCCTCGAARATGGTTTCGGCACCTTCTTTTTTCGCCTCGTCAAATCCTTTTATGGTCACATCCAGCGGAATGTTCAATAAAATYTGACTGTTCACCATCTCCTCGATCTTTTCTAACTCCTCGGAMGGAATCTTTACGTCATGAGTTAAGTCAAAGCGGAGATAGTCCTGACCCACCAGCGAACCGGCCTGCTGAACGTGATCGCCCAGTACTGTCTTCAGCGCCTTGTGCATGAGGTGCGTGGCGGTGTGGTTCTTGCGAATCGCTTCCCGCCGATTTTCCTCAACTTCAGCATTCACGTTAGTGGAGTTRATTTCCTCGCCTTCCACCAGCTCCGCCACATGAATGTGACTTWCCCCGTCTTTTACGGTATCGGTCACTCGCAGCTCAAAGTCATTGCCAGAAATGAATCCTGTATCCCCCACCTGACCGCCCTGTTCGGCGTAGAACGGCGTTTTGTCAAGAATGACGAGGTATTTGCCGTTCGCTTGTTGATAACGCCGGATTTCAGATTTTGAAGACGTYTCTTGGTATCCGAGAAACYCGGAATCTTCACCTTTGGTCAGTTCCACCCATTCGCCGGCGTTTTGGTCAACCGTAAACTTTCCTGCCAAACGAGCTTTCTCCTTCTGTTTTTCCATAGCTTYCT
The DNA here is from genome assembly GCA_002402135.1 of Fidelibacterota bacterium. Classification (GTDB taxonomy): domain Bacteria; phylum Fidelibacterota; class Marinisomatia; order Marinisomatales; family UBA2128; genus UBA2128. The sequence continues at coordinate 33,356 of NVVH01000016.1, forward strand.
CAAATCCTTCTGTGTCCACCGAAAGTCCCTGTTCTCGGGCCATCTGTTCTGTCAAATCGAGGGGAAATCCATAAGTATCGTAGAGCTTGAATGCCGCCTCGCCGGAGATTTCTTTCCCCTCAACTCYTTYTGCCATTTTACGGAAATTGTCCAAACCGCGATCCAGCGTCTCGTTAAAYTTTTTCTCTTCAGTTTCGATAACCTTTTCAACATGCGACTGCCTCTCCCTGAGCTCTGGATAGGCGTCACCCATGGTGTCAACTACGGTTCCTGTCAATTGATGAAGAAAAGTATCGTGCATTTCCAACTGATGCCCAAATCGGGACGCCCGCCGCAAAATCCGCCGCAGCACATAACCTTGTCCCTCGTTTGACGGCATAACACCGTCTGATATGGCAAAAGTGAGCATGCGAATGTGATCAGCAATTACTCGAAAAGCCATGGGATTATCATCGTAAGATGCGCCTAATAATTCTTCCGATGCCAAAATAATTGGCTGGAAAAGATCGGTATCGTAATTGCTTGACTTCCCCAGTAGAACTGCCGTAATCCGCTCCAGACCGAGGCCGGTATCCACGTGTTTCTCAGGAAGATCTTTTAAACTGCCGTCATCCTGACATTCATTCTGGATAAAGACGAGATTCCACAGTTCCCAGTAGTCCTTCGAGACATTCACACCGTCAGCACTCTGCTTACTAGGATCATCGCCGACGTAATAGTGAATCTCAGAACAGGGACCGCACGGCCCGGTCTCCCCCATCTCCCAGAAATTATCCTTTTTKCCGCAGCGTAGGACTCTTGACGGTTCAATGTCCGTMACCGTCTTCCAAAGTTCGTCAGCTTCATCGTCGTCTTTATAAACCGTAGCCCAGAGGCGATTCTTGTCCAGCCCCCACACTTCCGTAAACAACTCCCACGCCCACTGGATCGCTTCGCTCTTCTGATAATCGCCAAATGACCAGTTCCCCAGCATCTCGAAGAAAGTGTGATGAAATCCGTCCTGACCTACGTCTTCCAGGTCGTTATGCTTGCCGGAGACGCGAATGCACTTTTGAGAGTTTACCACACGGCGATGATCAGGAGTTTTCTTCCCCAGGAATATGGGCTTAAACTGGTTCATACCGGCGTTGGTAAAGATGAGGGTAGGATCGTCCTGAGGAACCAGGGAAGCGCTGCGGACGAACGTGTGTCCCTTCCCCTGGAAAAATTCGATGAACTGTTGTCTTATTTCGTTGGCGGTCATTATTTAGTGATTKGTAAATTRGTGAATAGTGATTAGTTACAGCCCACCACTCTACTAGTCACCATTCACCAGTTATTTTTCGTGTCTTGGTGACTTCGTGGCGACAAGAATTTACCGTCGAGGTTGAGGATATTCAACAGGTTTTAGTCGTGAAATAAGCTACTTGAGGAGAATCATTTTTCGAGTTTTGGCAAAACCACCGACTTTACCACCGTTTTGCTGGCGGGCTTCAATGCGATAGAAGTAAATGCCGGAAACCACTTTGTTTCCCAAATCATCTGTTCCATCCCAGACAACCGAATAAGATCCAGCACTCATTTCTCGGTCAATAAGTGTCTTTACCAATTTCCCATTCACGTCAAAGATATTTAGGAGCGATCGGCTGCGAGCAGGTAAATCGTAACGAATGCCCGTGGTGCTGTTAAATGGATTGGGATAATTCTGATGGAGAGCAAGTATCATGGGCAGATTGCCATTTAGATCAACTTGAACCTCTCCCGGATTACTATCTAAAAATAAGTTAAACTCGCCTAYCAAACCTTCTGCGGTCTCTTCCAAAGGGATGATTCTATGTTCCGCTTCCGGGGATGAAGCCCACGGGTCATCTGGAATATATGGATCGCCTTCAAAGTATAGCTGAGTTATCAGAGTGGTACCGTCAGGTGCGGTATATTTTAAGTGAATRTGRCYGGGTCTGAACTGATTATCCCCTACCATATACCATCCAGGTTTAATGGTTTCGAATCCATACTCTCCCTGACTATCAGAAACCATCTGTCCCCGGAGATTAAATTCATCATTATCGGGATTTCCGGTATCGCACTCCTGATTAATACTGTAGCAGCCATCGTCATTTGCGTGCCACACTTCGATGATTGTTCCTTCCACCGGTGWTTCACAGTCGTTGGCAAATATTGTGCCGGAAATGAACAATCTTACTCCCGGCTCTTCCGGCGAAGCTAAAACTGTTCGGGAGGGAGAATCGGGAATGTAAAACGGTCCTACAATGTCTAAAGTGGTCAGATCGCAATCATTACCTCTCAGCCACTTCGGCAACATAGCGGAAGAAAGAGCGGCAGCCGAYCCTAYTTTGAAAAATTGCCTTCTGTTTATCAGTTTCATAGAGTTGGAATTTATTACTTCAACAGCACCATCTTCCTGGTTTGCACAAAACCGATGCTTTGGATTTTAACAAAATAAACACCGCTGGGCTGATGACTGCCATCCCATTGGATGCTGTGATATCCTGTAGATAATTCATCATTTATAAGTGTTGTGATTTCATTACCGACAATATTATACACCTTAACCGTAACAAACTCTGTTTGAGGAATTGAGAACTTCATTGTGGTCGTTGGATTAAATGGATTGGGATAG
>NVVH01000017.1 GCA_002402135.1 Fidelibacterota bacterium
TTTGGATACAATCTATTTCAGTTGGAAAAAGCCATGGATGGACAATCAGACTTCAGCGGTGGTATGCTGCAAATAATGATTGGTAAGAGGATTATAATCTAATGCCTGAGCGTCACCACTTCCTTATCGATACTCAGCGACTAACCCATGATAAATTCTATCACGACAGGAAAAGTTATGCCTGATTGTCTTTTTTGCAAGATAATTGACAAGGAAATTCCCGGAGATATTGTGTTTGAATCAGATGAAATTCTCGCATTCAACGATATTACTCCACAGGCTCCCCATCACGTGTTGATCATTCCTAAAATACACATTGCGACACTTAACGATTTGGAGAACAAGGATAGATTGGTTGTTGGAGAGATGGTAAAAACTGCGAGTACTTTAGCCTCAGAATTTGGTATTKCAGAAACGGGTTATCGCACTGTCTTCAACTGTAATGCTGAAGCGGGACAAACAGTTTTTCACATTCATCTGCATCTGTTAGGCGGCCGTCAAATGACTTGGCCACCYGGGTAAATATGCGAATTATTAAAATAGTTAAGACAATGTATCGACAAACATCCCACAGGATCCTTTGAACAATCAAAAATAGTAAATCGAAAATAGTCAATTCCAATGTATATATCTGATCTCTCATTACAAGGCTTTAAATCTTTTGCGAATAAGGAAAAGCTTCGCTTTGGCGAGGGCATTACTGCCGTTGTCGGACCTAACGGATGCGGTAAGACTAATATTGTAGATGCGATCCGCTGGGTGTTAGGCGAACAAAAGTATAGCACACTTCGCAGTTCTCGGATGGAAGATATTATCTTCAGTGGTTCGGAGAGCAAGCGTCCTGTTAACGTCTGTGAAGTAAGTCTTGTGGTGCATAATAACAGAGGGATGCTACCGGTGGATTATAACGATGTGGAAATCGCCCGGAGAATCTWTCGTAATGGTGAAAGTCAGTACATGATCAATCGTGGAAAGTGCCGGTTGAAGGACATTCAGGATCTCTTCGTGGATACTGGAATGGGGGCTGATGCCTACTCCGTCATTGAACTGAAAATGATCGAGGATATCCTGAGTGAAAATGCAGATGATCGCCGCAGGATGTTCGAAGAAGCTGCTGGTATTAACAAATACAAGCACCAGCGGAAAACTACCCTGAATCGACTAGAACTCACCAAAGGGGATCTAAACCGAGTGAGTGATATTATCGCTGAGGTAGACACCAAAGTCAACGCWCTTCGGCTGCAGCTGAAACGATTCGATCGTCACGCCAAAATGACTCATAAACTTCGTGACCTTGAGATAGGATTAGCATTTATCAAGAGGAACGAACTGGATGATAAAATAATACCCCTTAGAGAGAGGATTRAATCCCTAACTCTGCATAAATCTACGCGTAAGAGTGCCGAAAAAGGACGAGAGGATGTTTTAGAAAAGCTCCGTATCATTTCCCGTAATCAACAGGAGGAGATGTCCGARATTCAAAAAAGAATCGATTCTCTTACAGTTAATAGACAGGAGAAAAATAATYGCATTCTTGTACTAAATGAGCAGATGAAAACAGCAGAACGAGACATCATCCGAGCAGATCAAGAATCAGATGATTGTAATAATAGAATAAAAAATTATAAGCAGGCAATGGGAGAAGTWGATAAGGAATTGAAAGAARTYGATCCCAATGTAGATGCTAAACTATCAGAATTCATCGRATCAAARAATATTTTAGAAACCAGTAATAAATCTTATGTCAAAGCACAGGGATCTTTCRACGAACTAACTGTCAAGCATATGCARCTTCAGCGTGAGGAAAATAATCTGAARTCGCTTGTTGAAAGGTCAGAATATCATCTTGAGGATCGTGCTCGGCGGAAGCATGAATTGAACAATCAAACAGCTGAAGTTGAAAAACAGATAACAGAATTAGAAAATATTCAGTCAAAAGCTGAGAAAAGTGTTCATTCAGTAAAATCGCAAATAGAGGACAAAACATCAAAACTAAATGATCAGAGTAAAATCTTCAATGAGCTTTCAGAAAAAACTGAAATSCTGTTGACAAAATCAAGAATTGCTGAAGGTCGAAAGTCTTCCTTAGATCGCCAGATTACATTCAATCARAATATTATMGATTCCCATGAAGGTCATCCGGGTGGTGCAAGGGYCATACTAAATGACCTGAAGAGTTATCCCGGAATTCTGGGTACTGTTTCAGATCTGATTCAAGTTGATGACAAATATCGTCMGGCTATTGATGCAGCTCTCGGTGAGCATCAATCACTYCTTATCACAAAAACTCGAAGTCAAGCCGTTAAGGCTGTTTTAGCGATTCATGAAGCAAATGCTGGCGCAGTGTCAATACTTCCTCTCGATTCAATTCACTCTTCGGATAGAATAAAACCGCCTGAGACAGATGCTATTTTAGGGTGTGCGGCCAATCTAATTACCGTTAAGAAAACATTTGAACCATTGGCGGACTTTCTCTTAGGAAATACWGTAGTGGTGAAAGATAGCAAGACGGYAGAATCTCTAAGAAAAGAAAATGTATTTAAAGGGAACATAGCCGATCTAGACGGAACTTTCTATGATCATAACGGAGTTGTCCGGACTAACCGCGGCGGCGAAAAAAGTATTCTGTCTCGTAAWGAGACAYTGATCAATCTGGAGTCAGAATTATCTCGAGTTAAGAAAGATACTTCTGAATTGATTAGAGAACTTTCTTCAGTTGAGAAATCACTTTCTGATGTGAAAGAAAAACGTAAGATAATTTCCGAAGAACTTGAAGGATTACGATCTCATTATACAGAAGCAACAACAGAAGTTGCACGGAGCCAGGCTCTCTCATCACAAAACAGTATGAGAAAGAGTGAACTGTCAGAAGCTATAGCGAATATTAACGAAGAGATGATAGGGTTGGAAAAAAGCCTGAAACATGAACRTCCAAAGATTGAAAAGTTCAGAGTAAATAATTTAAAACTAGAAACTCAGATTGAGACTGCCTTAACAACATTAGAGGATTCCCGTTCTAAGTATGAATCTTCAAATAGTCAGGTTCAACAGATAAGAATAGATCTGATCGAGCTGGAAAAGGGACGTGATAACCTGAARTATCGGTTGGAAGGATTGGAAGAAAATGTTGCTGAGAAAGAGCAGAGAAAAAGCGATCTAGTCAATGAAAAAGAACTGTTGAAGAAAACGCTAACTGACAAGAACAGTGAAATCGGTGAGTTGGAAAAGGATTCAGCTAAAATCAATGCCAAATATCTAAAAGAGATTTCTATTCGTGATTTGAAGAAGGAAGCATTTTCTGAAACTCAAAATCAGATTGAATCACATGAAAGGGAAATCCGCGGAGAACTGCGGGAACGTGAACGGGAAACTGAAGAATTAAAACAGCTTGAATTGCAGGTGGCAGATTACGCTCACCAGACTGACCTCATTACTGGGCGTCTTAAGGAAAAGTTTGACATTGAAATTCCCTCATCCCTGCAGATTGATAGAACAGCAGGAGATTTGTCTCTAGAGATAGATAAGGTTGAACTGAGTCTGGAGAGAATTGGTCCGGTGAATATGGCAGTAAAAGATGAATATGAAACCGAAGCCAACAGACTAGAATTTTTGACAAAACAGATGAGTGATCTTGAKAAATCTGAAAGTAGTCTTATCAAAAGTATTCATCATATCGATTCAAAAGCCAGGAAGCAGTTCACAGAAACATTCGACGCTATCCGTGAAAATTTTAAGAGAACATTTGCGCTTTTCTTCGAAGGTGGAGAAGCAGACTTGGAGCTCAGGGGAAATGATGATCCTTTGGAATCTGACATTACTATTCTTGCCAAACCTCCTGGAAAACGATCACGAAATCTAAGAATGCTTTCAGGCGGAGAGAAAGCTCTCACCGCTATCTCTCTACTTTTTTCAATTTATCAGGTGAAGCCGAGTCCATTCTGTATTTTGGATGAAGTTGATGCTCCACTGGATGATCATAATATTGTTAAGTTTACTCGTGCACTGGAGAAATTTTCTGATAAGACACAGTTCATCATTGTCACCCATAACAAACTCACTATGGAAGCAGCTAAATATCTTTATGGAGTTACGATGGAGCAGTCCGGCGTATCCAAAATTGTTTCAGTTAATTTCGATTAATCTTTTTACAASCGCTTACATTTTAATTAAACTGCTTATTTGCTTTTCTCGTCAAAGGGTCTTAATTATGGAAAGTAATGAAGCCTAAGACATTTACTAGCACTGATTGGAATTGGCACGATCTGATGCAGTTTCGGATCCACGAGATACTGCTTGTGGCCAGCCCTTACGACGCCTACATCCTTGAGGAGGATGGTCGCCTTACCGAGCAGATTTACCAGGAATATGTAGGTATGAATCTCTCTTCGGCACCACGAGTATCACGAGTTTCGACGGCAGCTGAGGCGATGGAATTCTTAAGTAAGAACCGCTGTGATTTGATCATAACCATGCCCCGACTGGCAGACATGGACCCGGTTACTTTTTGTCGAGGTCTGAGGAAGAAGTACTCTAGAAAGCCGTTAATTATGCTTGCCTATAACATGGCCGAATTGGCGGGCATTCCTGATGAGATACTCAACACTCTTGTTGATCGCATCTTTATCTGGAGTGGAGATGCTTCAGTCTTTCCGGCTGTTATCAAGTATGTGGAGGATACGCGCAACAGTTCCAATGATATCCGCAATGGAAATGTCAGGGCTATAATCGTTGTTGAAGACAACCCCGATTACTATTCCATGTTYCTTCCTACAATCTATACTGAGATYATTTATCACACTCGCCAGTTGATGGACAAGAGTCTAAACGATGCACATCGCTTACTTCGGATGCGCGGACGACCCAAGATCCTGCTGGCTACAACTTATGAGGAAGCTGAGAAACTCTACCTGAAATATCGCAAAAATCTTCTGGGCGTTATCTCGGATATTCGTTTCCCTAAAGAAGGAAAATCCGATAAGCGGGCAGGTGTGAAATTGGCAAAATGGATCAGAAAGACTGATGAAGCCATGCCGATTATACTGCAGTCCTCACAGGAAGATGTGGCTAAGCTAGCAGCTGATATTGGCACCTATTTCCTTCATAAATATTCGGGTACCTTCCTCCGGGAACTACGGCAGGTGATATTAGAAAACTTCGGTTTTGGTGATTTTGTATTTCGAAATCCTAACGGAAGGGAAATTCTGCGTGTAACTAACTTGTATGATTTTCAGGAAAAAGTAACAGAAGTACCGGATGAATCCATAACATTCCATGCCTCTCATAATCATTTCTCGAACTGGCTTGCAGCCCGAGGCGAATTCAGAACTGCGTCTCTCTTGCGACCGCTGACGCTCGCTGATTTTTCCAGCGTTTCTACTTTTAGGGAATTTCTTATCGAGACCATAATAGAGTCCCGAAAAGATGTCCGAAGCGGTCAGATTGTGGACTATTCCACGGATTCATTCGATCCTTCCACAGCCCTTGTGAGAATCGGTGGCGGTTCCCTGGGCGGAAAGGCGCGAGGACTGGCGTATGCAAACCGGCTGATTGCGAGATCTGACATCGAGGCCAAATTCCCGGATGTGGACATTCGTGTGCCCAATATGGGTGTTGTGGGAACTGACTATTTCGATGAATTCATGAGTATGAATAATCTCTGGATCTTTGCCTTAAGAGCAAAACAGGATAAACGGGTAAGACTGAAGTTTCTCAGTTGTGAGCTTCCTTCAGAACTGATGGAGGCGCTGAAAACATATCTCGAAAAAGTGAAGCACCCTCTGGCTATTCGATCATCTGGTCTGTTGGAGGATTCAAAGATACTTTCCCTGGCCGGTGTTTATGCCACATTCATGGTGCCCAATAATTCCTCTAGTTTTGACGAAAGGCTCGAACAATTGGCAAACAGTATAAAACTCATCTATGCCTCAATGTTTCTGCAGGAATCCAAATCTCTTATGGCATCATCCCTTCACAGTCCGGAGCAGGAAAAGATGGCGGTGATCCTTCAGGAATTAGTGGGCCAAGTGAATGGCGACTACTATTATCCCACTTTTAGCGGTACAGCTTTGAGTATGAACTATTACCCCRTTTCTTACTTGAAGAGAGAGGATGGTATCGCCCATACAGCWCTAGGATTCGGTAAGATAATCATGGAGGGAGATCGGTGTCTTAGATTTAGTCCGAGATATCCATCCATTCTTCCGCAATTTTATTCGCCGGAAGCCATGCTGGAGAATTCTCAACGGTATTTTTATGCTCTTCCCCTTAAATCGTTCGAAACCGGGATGGATTGTGACGATGACGACTTGCAGAAGCTTGGATTGGAAGTGGCAGAATCTGATGGGAGTATCCGAGATCTTGCCAGTGTGCTGACTGGAGAGGACAATGTTTTGAGAGAGTCTCTGCAGTACAAAGGACCGAGGATCATYACCTTCGCAAATATCCTCAAATGGAAGATATTTCCGCTGGCAGACTTGCTCGTTGAATTTCTAAAGCTCGGGGAAGAAGCTTTCGGCTCACCTATTGAGGTGGAGTTCTGCGTGAATCTTAAAGGCAGTAAAAAGCCGCCGGAGTTTTGCCTGCTGCAGATGCGACCCATGGCATCTGAGGCATATCGTGCAGCCACTGATGTGACTGATGTTCATGAGGCTAATACCATATGCCGGAGTAGTCTCATTTTGGGTAATGGGATTGTAGATGATATCTACGATATAATATTTGTTGATCCGCAGGAGTTTGATGCCTCTCAAACTGCCAAGATAGCCCGGGAAATTGAAAATCTCAACAAGGAGTTTGGATCCTCCCGGCGGTATCTTCTTATCGGACCTGGCCGGTGGGGATCAGCAGATCCGTGGCTCGGGATTCCGGTTAACTGGAAGCAGATCTCCCAGGCGAAGATTATCGTTGAAGCGGGGCTAGAGAATTTCCACATTGACCCCTCTTTCGGCAGCCATTTCTTCCAGAATCTAACCTCTCTTCGTGTAGGGTACTTCACCGTGAATCCAAAAGGGAGGGGAGATTCRCTGGATTGGGACTGGCTGCGGAAGCAGAAAATTTTCAAGGAGACCGATTACCTTAAATGGCTTAGATTTAATGACCAGTTAACGATTCAGATGGATGGGAGAGTCGGAGCGGGAGCTATCTTGAAGCCGGGGTTAGGTTGAACTTTATAAACCTTGATGATTAGAAAGATTGTATTGTATTTCTCAGACTATTATATCGACAACTCTAACTAAATTCCACCACCATGAATACTAAACATATTCGMAACTTCTGCATTATCGCYCACATTGACCACGGGAAGTCYACCYTRGCRGAYCGCCTRCTGGARCTKACRCATACTCTRCGCAARCGYGATATGAARGARCARGTGCTGGATGACATGGARCTKGAGCGKGAGCGGGGMATYACYATCAAGAGYCACCCCATCCAGATGCAYTATMKTCACASMGAYGGGACAGACTAYAYWTTCAATCTCATTGAYACTCCCGGGCATGTWGATTTTTCKTAYGAAGTATCCCGCTCCCTGGCGGCTTGTGAAGGTGCCGTCCTGCTGGTGGACGCGGCCCAGGGTGTGGAGGCCCAGACAGTGAGTCACGCCTATGTTGCTATGGAAAGCGAACTTGCCATTATTCCCGTCCTTAACAAGCTGGATCTGGCTACATCCCGTGCAGAAGAGGTGAAAGAGCAGATCGTTGACCTCATTGGGTGCGAGGAGAACGAAATTTTGTCTGTCAGCGCCAAGACAGGTGACGGCGTGGAGAATCTAATGRCTGAAATCGTGAAGCGGATACCACCTCCGGRGGATCGCTCAGGCAACAGYCCCCGGGCGCTCATATTTGATTCCACATTCGATTCCTACCGGGGCGCAGTCCCTACTGTCCGGGTTTTCGATGGCGATTTTGCACCGGGAATGATTGCCCGYTTTATGTCKCACGGTGGACAGCGGGAGATTACCGAAGTAGGTCACTTTATCATGAAGCGTGTACCGGCAAAGAATCTTTCGGCAGGGGATGTGGGCTACATTGTTGCCGGTATCAAACAATTGCAGGAGCTGAAAGTAGGAGACACCATCACTACAAAGGAGTCGCCAGCTGATGAGGCGCTTCCCGGTTATGAGGAGATGAAGTCCATGATCTTCACCGGACTCTTCCCGGCGTCAAGCGATGACTACGAACGGCTGCGTGAATCCATTGAAAAACTCCATTTGAACGATGCCTCYCTCTTTTATGAGCCGGAGACTTCCACCGCATTAGGCTTCGGATTTCGCTGCGGCTTCCTCGGCATGCTCCACATGGATATTGTCCGTGAACGGCTGGAGCGTGAGTTTGAYCTCGACCTCATCGTCACAGTTCCMAATGTCCGYTACCAGGTGATTCTAAGCAACGGCGAGAGCATAGAGATTGAYAATCCYACCAAACTGCCSCCKCCCGGTGAAGTGCAGGAAATCARGGAGCCCATGGTTTCGGCAGAAATCATCACGCCGTCAGWTTATGTGGGTTCACTCATGAAGCTGTGTCAGGACAAGCGAGGGAGATACAAAAATCAGCACTACTTTTCTCAGGATCGAGTACAATTGAAGTACGAACTTCCCCTGGCTGAGATCATTTTCGACTTCTATGATAAGCTGAAGTCAGTTTCACGAGGATACGCTTCATTCGATTATGAGTTCATGGGATATCAAGGCGGCACAAAGTTGAAGAAGCTCGACATACTCATCAATGGCGATGTAGTGGACGCACTTTCAGTTATTTCTGCGCAAGATGACAGTTTCTATAGAGGTCGTGACCTTTGCCGCCGGCTGAGAGAGGTGATTCCCAGACAGATGTTCGAAGTGATTATCCAAGCATCAGTGGGGAGTAAGATCATCGCCCGGGAGACTATCAAGCCGTTCAGGAAAAATGTGACAGCTAAATGTTATGGGGGCGATATCACAAGGAAGCGGAAGCTGTGGGAAAAGCAGAAGGCGGGGAAGAGGCGGATGAAGCAGATCGGCCGGGTTGAAGTTCCGCAGGAAGCGTTCCTCGCTTTCTTTCAGCTCGATGAGAAAAAGAAGTGACCCAAACATCCGAAGATACATATCGTTCTACTATTCGTTCGACTTCTTACTGGCACCTTTCCCGCTCACCGTTCTACAGTTTCGTTTTTACTCTGCCGTTTTTCGCTCTTTACGAGATAGCAACACTCACCCTCAATAAAAACCAGATTTTACACATCCGCAATGGGGCAGACGTCCTGTTGAGACATTTTACCCATCTTGTTCTCGGAGATTTGGGCATTCACGCCTTGAACATTGTCTTCATAGTCGGCTTCGTTGTGAGTTTTCTACTGCAGAAAAACCGCCGGCAGATGACCACCGTTCGCGGTGCCTATCTCATGCAGATGTTCACTGAAGGACTTCTCTGGGGCGGACTCCTTTTCGTATTCATCAAGCTGGCGCCTACACTCCTCTCTTTTCCTTCAGGAAGATCACTCATCCAACAGATAACACTGGCAGTGGGTGCAGGATTGTACGAGGAATTTCTTTTCCGAGTTGTGGCCATATTTATATTTGTTACCGTCATAGGAGCAATTCTACAGTGGGAGCGGCGGTGGTGTACATTCACTGCTGTAATCATCTCAGCATTTCTTTTTGCTTCCTTCCACTACATTGGAATTTTTGGAGAAATATTCACTCTCCGGACATTTCTTCTTCGTACCATAGCCGGATTATTTCTAGGAATCGTCTATATATTTCGCGGTTTTGGTATTACGGCACTGGCTCACATGTCTTACGACTTCATTGTAGTTTCCATTATTACCACGGCGTAGTTTTACTAAGCTTTTTAACTCAAAGGGATAAGAGATACAGTGACAAAAACAGTAAAAAAACTTTCTTTCTTCGACAGATACTTAACCCTATGGATTTTCTTCGCCATGTTTGTTGGTGTATTCGGAGGTTACTTCTTTCCAGGTATTGCTGATTTCTGGGGTAAGATGAGTTCTGGGACCACAAATATCCCTATTGCCATAGGACTCATCCTAATGATGTATCCTCCCCTGGCGAAAGTTAGATATGAGGAGATGGGCGATGTTTTCAGAAATGTGAAAGTTATTTCGCTGTCACTTATTCAGAATTGGATTATCGGACCGATTCTCATGTTTATTCTCGCCATTACCTTTCTGCCGAACCATCCGGAATACATGGCAGGATTGATACTCATCGGCCTGGCAAGATGCATTGCCATGGTGATTGTATGGAATAAGCTAGCAGAGGGTGATTCGGAATATGCTGCTGGTTTGGTCGCGTTAAACTCTATTTTTCAGATTCTCTTTTTCTCAGTTTATGCTTTCCTCTTTCTGACAGTCTTACCCGAGTGGCTTGGATTAAAATCATTCGCAGTGGATATCACCATGAAAGAGATTGCCGTCACTGTCATGATTTATCTCGGAATTCCATTCTTCTCAGGTATGATGACTCGTTATGCATTAATTAAGAAAAAAGGAGAGATGTGGTATACAAGAAAATTCTTGCCAAAGATCAGTCCCATAACGCCGGCGGCGCTTCTGTTTACCATTGTCGTCATGTTTTCTCTCAAGGGAAACCTCATTGTACAGATTCCTCTTGATGTACTCAGGATTGCTGTTCCGCTCGTCATCTATTTCGTGACCATGTTTCTCATCTCTTTCTATCTCGGGAGAAAAGTTGGTGCGGACTATCCCAAGACGACTGCCCTGTCCTTTACGGCAGCGAGCAACAATTTCGAACTGGCCATAGCTGTGGCTATCTCAGTGTTCGGCATTAATTCCGGTATGGCCTTCGCCGCTGTCATTGGACCTCTTGTAGAAGTACCGGTTTTGATTAGTCTGGTGAATGTWGCCCTCTACTTCAGGAGGARRTACTTTTAATAGTAAGGAATTGCCACACTCTTCTWACAATKCACACTGGAACTTATCGCTACCTTTTCTGTTGATAATCCATASTCARCTGTCTAAACTCCGCCGTCGATAGATGAAGAAAATCATTACAATAACRCTKATAKTCCTYTYGGYCTCAATTATMRCSGCYCAAAAGTCMCCTTTCGAGRRRYTYGATWTYGCYATMYGGCCRGAGTAYGATSATCCCGGCGTYCTCRTMTTSATGGACGGRACAYTCCGTCAGGAGGCTCTRCCCATAACWCTGGAATTCCGTATYCCCSMTGARKCMGGARCAGTKGGCGCWWCTTTCKCRGAGGGTGATGARGAAATTYCTTTCGAAGTGGCTGTTGTAGATAGAGCGGACGGRAAATGGGCGGTTATAGATATTCCGAAAGGGAGCAAAATTCTCCGCACCGGCTTCTACTACGATCCGTTCACTGATCCTGTAGAACGAAATATTGAGTATCTGATTGAGTTGAATCAACCGCTGGAGCATTTTCATATTCAGGTGCAGGAACCGCTGCAGGCAAAGAATTTCCGGATAGACGACCCCACTGCACAGAAAACGGGAGACGCCTCACACGGTTTTACGAATTACACAATTCTCGTGGAAGGACTGGCTGCGGGCGAACAGAAGCTGATCGCGTTCAATTATCGAAATCCCTTAAAACAACTTTCAGTCGAAGTGCTGCAAGATATGATGCCTGCAGTATCTTCTCCCTCTTCAGGAGAAGGAACTTCTCCTAAGACTGTTTTGAATCGACGTGATGAGTCATTCAAACATACAATGCCTACGTGGCAGCCATTATTAATCCTCTCTACGGTAGCCTTAATTGTGGGTGTTGTTTATGCCACACAGAACAAGCGTCTTTGCTCAACATGTAAAACTCCAAATTCCGGAAGGAGCAAATTCTGCAGTTACTGCGGGTCTAATCTATCGTGATCCCCGTTCTTTTTAAAATTGGTCCTTTGCCAATTCATTCCTACGGTGTTATGCTGGTAGTGGCGTTTCTCACAGACTACTTCCTTCTCAAATATCTGCTCAAAGAACGTGGTATGGAAAAAGAAGAGCGTACCCGTCTGGCAGGAGATGTGGTTATGTGGGCAGCTATCGGCGGGATTGTAGGTTCCAGAGTTTACTATATTATCGAAAATTTCTCACGGTTCCTCGAGGATCCCATTGGTATGATTTTCAGTGGAGCCGGTCTCGTTTTTCTAGGCGGGCTCATGGGTGGTGTCGCTGCGGGATACATTTTGATTATACGCCGGGGCTTTAAATGGCTGGAGTTTGCCGATATGGTGGCACCGCTTATCATTCTGGGATACGCCATTGGGAGGATCGGCTGTCTGCTCGTAGGGGACGATTACGGAGTTTCTACAGACGTTCCTTGGGCAATGACATTCCCCATCGGAACTCCGCCCACGACTGTTCCTGTCCATCCTACGCAGATTTACGAAACTCTCCTCGGATTCGGCATCTTTGCCATTTTATGGAAATTAAGAGGGAAATTGAAACCCACAGGCTCATTATTCAGTCTCTACTTAATTCTGGCTGGATTAGAAAGATTCTCTATCGAATTCATCCGTACGAATACACACTATTTCTTCAGTCTGAGTGGTGCTCAGATTATCTCTATTCTTATGATCCTTCTTGGCACGATTATGATCGTGAGGCTGAGACAAGCTTCAGGCGAGAAGGCATCCCTTGAATCGTCTCCCTAACAAAACTGTCATAGTCTCGATTTTTATTGCCGGACTATCGGTTAGTCTCGCCGGTCAGTCCGAGCAGCTGGCAATATCCCGAACTGAGTGGAAAAACTGGAATCAACAGGAGATTCTGCAAAATGCTGAGATTCATCCGTCACATGTCGCTGCCAATACTTTCGGCGATTTAATCGTACTTGATATGGAATCGTTCACAGTTGCCACACTATCATCGGAGGGTATGTTGCGCTTAACCGGCGGATGGGGAGTAGAAGCGGAGCGGTTCTCATATCCCACAGATATTGCTGTTTCATTCGGTCAGGACATTTTCCTCTGCGATCAGGCGACAGACAGGGTACTCCGTTTCGATGGAAAGCTTAATTTCATATCTGATGTTGATTTATCGGAGATGCAACCTACCCGAGTAGAACTACCTTCTCGAATAGCAATTAATCGACTGGGAGAAATCATTATCTCAGCTGCCGAGCAGTGGGAACTGTATCAGTTGAGCTCTGACAGCCGATTTATCTCACGATTCGGTGGAAGGTCGTATGGAGAGGAGAGATTCGGAGAAATCGTTGACATCGCTGTGAATAGCCGGAGTGAGATCGCAGTTCTCGATAGAGGGAATAAACAGATGACTATTTTATCTCGCGCGGGATCTATTCTTCTGACAGCACCGCTACCTGATGAAGAGATCGTAGGGGTGGAATCGTGGCGTAGCGGCTGGTTGGTCATCAACTCAAATGGAAAGCTCTTTTACCTCTCGTCAGGTTCACGTGCATTTTCTTACGTTCTATCTGTTCAAGATAAAATGACCCAGATCGCTCCCATTACTGATTTTACCATCGTTGATGATGAAATCTTCGCCGCAAATGGATCGATCATTTCCTGTCGTTTGATAATTCATGAATAAACTTTCGCTAATATTCTCAGTTGCCATGACACTTCTGTCGTCTCAAGACATTCAAACTGAATGGGCGACCGACACAATCGCCGTCTCTTTGAAAGATTCCGTGATTAATCTCTCGCATGAGATGGTAGTTGAAAACACAATCACTGACTTGAGCGGTACGATTTCTAAGGAGGATTACTTTTTAAATTCATTAATGGGGGAACTTGTGCTAAATGACTCAGTCAAAGAGCCATTTGTTGCCATGATCAAATATGAATTTCTCACTTCACATTTTCCGAGAGTCACAGAACCTCCCGTCGCAGATTTACCTCTATTGGAGACGATTCTTGAGAGTAAGGAGATTCCACGTTCTTTGCCTCCATCTGAACCTTTGACAGAAGACTATCCGTTGGTTACAAACGGCTCGATTTTCCGAGGAGTCACTATGTCACCTATCAGTGGTGTTTCAATGACAGGAGGGCTTCGGTTAATGCTTCAGGGACAGGTGGCAGAGGACATAACCGTAATTGGTTCGCTGACAGATCAGAATTCTCCAATTCAACCGGAAGGCAATACACAGGCATTAGATGAGATAGATGAAGTATATCTTGAAGTAAAACACCCATCTGCTAAAATAATAGCAGGAGATATTGATCTAAACCTCTCCGGTGGGCGATTCATTTCGGTGAAACGTCGCCTGGAAGGTATGACTCTGAATGCCGAAAAAGGAGCCGTAAAAAGTGAAATCACACTCGGATCCACAAAAGGGAAATTCGCTACATTGGATATTTCGGGAGAGGATCAGAATCAAGGACCCTATCGCCTTTATTCCGAGACGGGAAGCCGTAATATTATCGTAATGGCAGGATCGGAAAATGTCTGGATTGATGGTAAGAAGTTGACGCGAGGTGAGAATTTTGATTATACCATTGATTATTCCGTCGGTGAAATCACATTTACAACTAAGAATGTCATCGATTCTAACAAACGCATCCACGTGGAATATGAATACTCTGATTTGGTCTATCCGCGGAACATCGCGGCCGCCACGGGAGAATATAATTCTGAGAATGAAAAATCACACTTTACCATCAGCTGGTTGAGGGAAAATGATAACAGTCGGTCCGATCTGTTATTTTCCGTTAGTGACGATGAATTTGAGCTGATGGAACAGTCAGGTGACGAAGATATCCTCATTAATACAGTTGAAGTTGACAGCAGTGGAAATTATCGTGCCAATCTCGATGGAACATTTGTATACGTCCCTGATGATGAAAAAACAGAAGAGGAGACATACTTATCCGTTTCCTTCTATAATGTTGGCACTGAAGGTGAATACAGCCGCCAAATCACGGATGACGGGATTATCTATTTCGAATGGCTAGCTGTAGATGATCGTGATGCTCACAATGATCTTTTCGTTCCGTGGCGGACGATTCAAGCGCCTGAGTCTCACCAGGTTCTCGATGTGAGTGGACAGTTTAAATTAGGTGAATTAACGAATTTCAGATTCGAATTGAGTGGTTCTCAGCGTGATCAGAATTCACTCTCCGCAATTGACGATAATGACAACTTCGGAGCAGCCGGACTTGTTCACTTTAGTCACTCGGGTCAACTGCCATCAGATTTAGGTGCAGTGGATATCAGTTTGAATCATAGAAAAACTGACAGTCGATTTTCGACTTTCCAGCGGGACAGGAGAGTTGAGTTTAGTCGTGAGTGGAATTTAGTATCTGAATATGGAGTCAGTGGCGAGAGTGTTTCCGAAATCGGCATTCTTTACTCTCTCGGCGAAATTTTGCAGACATCGTTTGGTTTCGGCAGCTACAGAGACAGTTATCAGTCCGCTTCCAGATGGGAGGGTGGAATTATTCACAACTCAAAGTGGATACCTCTTCTGGAAGCCTCAGTAACTACCGCCATCCGAGATGTTGGCGGCGCTGGCGAACTGCTGCTGATTCCCACAACTCTCAGCAAGATAGATTCATCCGATTCCGGCTGGATGAGGAATAGTTTGGAAGCWAAACTCCTCCCAGGAAAAATCCATCCCAAATTTCAAATGCTACAAGAGGAACGGACAGCAGATTTCAAGTTTGACGAGCAAATGGTGGGCATCCTCTTTGAAGGTTCTTCGTTCAAGGGATCGGTTGGGTTAACTCAGAGATTCGATTATGAGCAGGCTGATGAGACGGATTCGCTGGGAGCTTGGGAGGAAGTAAGCCAGAGTCAACTGGGTGAGYTGGACATTTCCGGAAGGTGGCGGAGCGGATACAGAGTGCAATTTTCTCTCCGGCAGAAGTTGAAGACGTTCTCAGCCGAATCTAACGACATTTCCTACGGACTCGTGAAAGGGTCGTTCAGCTACCGCCGACCACGGAGTTTYATCAGTGCAAATTTTGACGGCAAGCTGGAGCAGTCGCTTTATGAAGAGAAAATTGCAGTGTACGACTCAATCGGTGTCGGTTTAGGAAGTTATCGCTACGACAGTGATTACGATCAGTATTTCCCCGATCCTAACGGAGATTACATCTTGTACCACATCCCTTCCGGAAATAGAACACCCACTGCACGCTTGACGTCAGGATTTCGACTGGTCTTCGATTTCCGCAGGCTCGACAGTCGCCTATTACGCAATTTCACTTTGAAGTCTTTTGCACAGACAGATCTGAATGGAAGTCATATTTCGTCCGGCACAGTTTTCTTTCCCCAATTGAGTGATACAACCATTAAAAAATCTCGCCTTAGCTTCAGGAATGAGTTGACATATGCCCCAAGAGGTACGAGAAGAAAGGTTCGCTTCTCAACCAAGAATCGAATCGATTTTACTTCAGACAGTTTTCAGGGCGATCTTCATACTCAAGAAAARACRTTCTCTTTGAATGCTGAGGAGCCAATGAGTAGGAAAGTACTCTTTTCGGGAGAAGTAAATCTCTACGACCACCAAGTTGAATCGTCCATTCAGAGCAGAGCTCGCTCACTCTATGGGTGGATTTTAAGCTCAGGCATAAGCTGGCAATCGTCTAAGCGAATGGAGTTTGGATTGATGGCTGAATACGGTCAGGATAACGGAGAGAACTTCTACGAAACTTTTGCTGTTACATCAACAGGTTTGAAACTCCACAGCCAACTGTTCACAAAAAAAGATGGGCGACTCGAAGCGTCACTCAATTATGTGAATGTAAACAGCAAAGATGTACTCATTTCTCTGCTTCCACCTGAAGCTGCTGAAGGGAGACAGATCGGTTCGTCATTCCTCGCTAATCTTACGGGATTTCTCGTTCTCGGCGAAAACATWACTGCCAATGCTCACTTGAGTTATATACTCGATCCSCTACACGACGGCATTCTGATCATAACCGGAGAAATACGTGCTGCGCTTTAAGACTACGGCATTTCTAGCGATTTTGGTACTCTCTTCGGCGCAAGAGACGGAAAGTATAATTCCTATCATCTCATTAAAGCATCTCACTACTTCGCTAGATAGTGTGAAGCAATCTCTGGCGGATGAAGGCGAATGGAACAGTCAGCTTCGACTAAATGGTTTGGAGCGAAATGGAGATCATCTGTTAAGTCGATGGAGTTTAATCACAGGTGAACCTCTTGGCATAGATAGTATCGTGCTTGAAGGGGCAGAAGAACTGAGTAGTCATACCATATCTCAGATGSTAAAAAGTCAGATYGGGCGAAAAGCAGACAAAAATTTGCTTATTGCATTGCAAAAAACTGTTACTAGCTATTCGTTCATGGACAAARCCGGTCAACCTTTCTACGCTAGATCATCGGAGAATCGACTGTCCGCTGTTGTTCCCGTGAAAACGGATTTCTCTCACTCAATTGTCGCCGCTGCAGGATTACAACCGTCAACAGACGGGAAAAATAKGATGACAGGAGACATACAGATTGGGCTGGAAAATCCTTTTGGTTCCGCATCCATTAGCAGATTGTGGTGGAATCGCAAAGACGAACAGTCGCAAAGAATATTTCTCAGCTACGARGATCCTTTCCTMTGGAGATTYAGTGTGGGAGGTTATTTTAGTTTTACACAAATTTTGCAGGATGGACTCTACGTCCGTCKAGAGAGAGAAGTGGCGGTAGCTGTCCCGCGCTCGAAGTTCGGCAAATGGTCTTTCGGGGGAAGCGAGGAAACTGTCACCTTAACTAACGATGGTGATAGTCTCGGACTTATTGGTCATTCCAGCCGGTCTTTGACTGTACAAAATGAATGGGACAGACGAGATTCTCGATCAAATCCAACGAGAGGAATGTGGTTGAAATTCCGAATCGGACTGGGAGATTTTGTTCCTGACGGTTCCACAGAGACCATCTCATTTGATCTGAAAGGTGAAAGTAAGATATTAATGCCGGTTTCGGACAGGTTAACTCTTTCGTTGGCGGTAGATGGTGGTTATTTTGGACTCGCCTCGGGAACCGTTCCATTGAGCAAAAAGCTGCGATACGGAGGAGCGGCATCTTTGAGAGGTTATAGAGAAGAGGAATTTGTAGCTGATTGGGTGATAATAAGTCAATTAGAAATAAGATACAGAGTTAGTAGTGAAAACAGTTTTTATACCTTCATTGATGGTAGTTATGATGAGCAAAAGCGAACTCCCGCCTCTGTTGGTCTGGGACTAAAGCAAAAAACTCCCATGGGAGTTTTACAGCTGGATTACGCAATCGGAAAAGATAACAAACCCAAAGAAGGCAAAATACATATAAGGATAATTAACAGATTCTAATGCAAGAAAAAATACTAAGATATTTCAGAAAACATCCCCAYTCGTACTACCAAAAATCAGAAGTACAACRCCATCTGAACATTGGTAAAAAGAGTCAGGCTGAATTCAGAAGAGCTCTTCGAAATCTTGTTCAGGAAGGGAAGATAGTCAGCGTTAAGAAAAAGGGATATTGCTGGAGCGGAGGATTGACCAAACTCAGAGGAACAGTTGAACTGACACAGCGTGGTTTCGGTTTTCTTTTAGTCGAAGATGGTGATGACGTTTTTATCAACATGCGTGATTTGGGTGGTGCCGTTAATGGAGATATGGTGGAAGTAACTATTCTTCCTTCAGATTATTCTCGCGGYCCWAGRGGRAAGRTYGCCAGAATCTTAAAGCGCGGTACCGACCGCTTCGTTGGCWCGGTCTATTACCACARAARAGAGGCKCACTTAGCGATCGAACCAGTAACTCCTCTTCGAGGTATCAGGATTGTAGGGGATGGAGTYAAAMARCTTCRTGAGGGTGACGCCATTATTTCGAAGGTTCGTGACTGGGGAAGAGGTCGCGGTGCTATTCATGTAGTGCTGGAAAAAATAATCGGCTCAACTCGGAATCCTMAWGATGATATGAAAATTGTCTGTAGCGCTTTCGATCTGGATCCAACTTTTCCTAAAGACGTCCAAAGTGAAGCTGAAAAATTTACAGAACAAGATATTGTCGCTGARATCAAAAATAGGAAAGACCTTCGAGATTTAGACTGTTTTACGATTGATCCAAAAGAAGCTAAAGATTTTGACGATGCCATCTCGCTGAAAGAAAATAAGGATGGAACGACTACAGTGGGAATCCATATTGCTGATGTGAGCTATTTTGTAAAGTCCGGCTCAGCTCTTGATCAAGAAGCACGTTATCGCGGAACATCCGTCTATTTCGCCGAGGGAGTTGTACACATGCTACCGCAGAATTTATCAKCAGGGGTYTGCTCTCTTCTTCCGGATAGAGATCGCTTAGCCAGTTCTCTAATCATRACTCTCGATAAAAACTGTAAGGTTCTGGACTGGAAATTCCATTCATCGGTTATCAAAAACAAAAAGCGTTTTACATATCGTGACGTACAGGCGATTGTGGATGGAAAAGARAAGTCACCTTACGTRAAAACTCTTTTAGCCATGCGGAAGGTTGCAAARYGTCTCCAWAAMCTYCGYCAGGARGCAGGCAGTATTGACTTTGACATACCTGAACCAATTTTCTTTTTCCGTGATGGAGGAATCCCTCACGAGATTAGGCATAGCGAAAGGTTGGAGAGTCACAGATTAGTAGAGGAGTTTATGCTACTTGCCAATCGTGTAATAGCTGAGAATGTACCATTTGACGGTTCCCAAAACAGACCGTTTATATACAGAATTCACGATAAGCCTAAACAAGAGGATATGGAGCGTTTTGTAGACTTGCTCAGACGGCTAAATCTCATCAAATCGCATCTGAAATCGTTATCCTCAAGTGAATTTCGTAAAATCTTGAGTTTGGTAGAAGATTCACCTTATCGAGCACTCATTGAAAATATCGCATTGCGGACCATGACTAAGGCGATATACAGCACAGATAATAGAGGTCATTATGGACTGGCGTTCGAGCACTATACTCATTTTACCTCCCCTATAAGGCGCTATCCTGACCTTGTGGTTCACAGATTAATCAAACAATACCTCGGCAGTCAAAGTGGATCTCAACAAATCCAGAAAAMGAAGTCAYTGAATCGATTGGCAAAATCGAATACAGAATCAGAAATAATAGCYCAAAAAGCTGAACGTGATTATATACGATTAAAACAGATACGTTGGCTTGCAGAGAGGATTGGGGAATCGTTTGAAGGAATTATATCAGGAGTCATTGGTAGAGGATTATTCGTGGAGTTAAAAGAYACTATTGTAGAAGGTTTTGTGGATGCTGATTCACTGAAATCGGATAACTTTTATTTTAATGAGCAGGACTTCAGTCTCACCGGTAAACAGAGTGGAGAACGCTATCGGATGGGAGATGAGGTTACAATCGTGGTTAAGGATGTTGCTATAGAGAAACGRCAGTCTAATTTTGAAATCATGTTAAAAAAATGACAGTTGTTCATATCAGCAGCATCTTAATAGGGTTATTTTCAATGATATTTATCTCAAACTGCGGAAAATATCTTCCATGGTCGGAGGGTCCCGAGAACGAGATTCAAATTTTTGTTTCTCAAAATGATATACAAGTTGCTGAAGAGTTAATGGAAAAGTCACTCTTTCGTCAATCTGTAGATGTGAATCCGGAATCTTATTTTACTCTCCGATATCGTGATCCATCTAAATTTGATGAATTGCAAAATCGACATAATATCGTTGTATTCGCAGTAACTGATTCAAAAAATGATAATGGAGATCATTTAATAAATCAGCTTATAGCTGATGGTGAACTGGGTACTTATGCTGGTGAGGATCCGGTATGGGTGGAAGAGGATATATTTTCATTGGGTCAAGTGATAACCATTATCAGAGGGAATCATGATGATATTTCTTCAAGTCTGAAATTAAAAGGTGATTGGCTTTTTGATCAGTTTGATAAACGTTATCTTAAACGAATTTCAGACCATCTTTATGAAATCAATGAGCAGACCGATATTTCAGAGGAAATATTCAATCGTTACGGCTGGACTGTTCGAGTTCCGCACGATTTTATGATTGTTCAGGAAGACCGACCGGCCAATTTTGTCAAATTAGGGCGGGACTATCCACGCAGATGGTTTACAGTACATTGGATCGATAATCAAGTAGGATCTGAATTACATCGAAATTCTGTGAAAAACAGTATCAGGAACTTGGCCAAAAGATTTTTCAGCGATTATCAATTCATTGAATCCGGTGATCGACCGTGGACTATCAATAAAATTAGTATCGATAATCGTGAAATGTGGCGGGTAGAGGGGAGGTGGGAGACTAAATCTGCAAATGCTTCCGGCGGCGGTCCTTTTATTTCGTACATTTTTTATGATGAAAGTACAAAACGACTTTTTCACCTCAATATGTTACTTTTTAATCCTGCCGGAAAAAAACTTTTCTTTCTTCGAGAAATGGAATCGATGGTTCGCACATTCAGTATAAATTATAAAAAACCCAGCAGGATTTCATTAAGGACTATTGTTCTTATTGCAAGTTCTATAATCATGGTTTTCGTCTTCTGGTCACTTTGGTCAACTTGGAAACGGCAAAAACGTCTAACTCAGTCAAAAATGGAAAAAGCTAAACTGTCGTACTAGTGAAGTCACTTTCATAAATTAAGCATTTAATCAAAGAAGATGTAATTTCGACTAATGAATAAGAGAATTTTAATAACAGGAGCGACAGGACAACTCGGGAGAAGTGTCGTTGAAGAACTGCAGCCGCATTTCAATATCTTATCCACTGCTCGAAAAATCCCTGTAGAAACCCTTACAGCATGTCCTGTAGTGGAAATGGATATAAGCAATAAGTCGATAGTTCAACAGGTGGTTAGCAAATATGAACCCGACGTATTAATTCATCTGGCTGCCATGACAAATGTAGATGGTTGTGAGCGAGAAAAGGAGAAAGCTTGGGATATCAACGTAAAAGGTACTGAGCATCTGCTTCAGGCAATTTCCGGTAGTGAAACCAGAATTATCTTCATCTCAACAGATTATGTTTTTGATGGGGAAAATGGTCCTTATGGAGTTGACGCAAAACCATCACCTATTAATTATTATGGAAAGAGTAAACTCGCAGCCGAAAACGCAATAAGAGGTGGTAGAAATGCGTGGGTCATACTCAGGACAAACGTTCTTTACGGAGCAGGTGGATCTCCAGCGAGCTTTGTCCGCTGGGTCACAGAATCTCTCAAAATAGGCAATGAAATCAGAGTGGTTGATGATCAATATGGTAACCCAACATGGACCGGTTCTCTTGCCGAGTCAATCAAATTGCTCATCGTTTTGAACAGCGAAGGGCTTTTTCATTACGGAGGTGCCGATTTTATCTCTCGCCATCAGTTTGCATTAAAAATTGCTGAAACTTATAATCTTGATCAGTCATTAATAAAAAAGATCTCTACCGAAGAATTAGACCAACTTGCTAAGAGGCCTCTGCAATCTGGTTTAACTACAAATAAAATTGAGGAAACTRTCGGTATTCGTACGTATGGCATTGGCTATTGCCTAAGAAAAGTAAAAGAAGGTGTAGTAGCATGAAGACTCTCATTATATCGCCCACTTACAACGAACGTAAGAATGTAGGAGAATTAATCCGTCGCCTCCATTCAATCGATAGCAATTATCACATTCTGATTGTAGATGATAATTCTCCAGATGGTACTGGAGATTACATCGAAACTTTGAAGAAGGAACAGCCGAATCTTAACCTTTTGAGGAGACCCGGCAAGGCGGGATTGGGAAAGGCGTATTGCGCTGGATTTCAATGGGCACTCAAACATGATTATGATGCCATTATTCAGATGGATGCTGATATGTCGCATRATCCTGATGACGTTCCTAAATTAATYCATGGTTTGCGAGATGCTGATCTGRTCATAGGGAGTCGCTATGTCCAAGGTGTCAGTGTSGTTAACTGGCCAATCCGCCGACTGATGCTCAGCTATGGAGCCAATTTATATTCGAGGATTGTCACCGGACTGCCCATAAGAGATGCGACGGGTGGTTTTAAGTGCTGGCGTCGTGAGGTGTTGGCTGYGCTCGACTTGAGTAAAATTAAATCCCAGGGATACTCCTTCCAGATTGAAATGACGTTTCGAGCTTGGAGGAAAGGTTTTCGAGTGAAAGAGGTATCCATTATCTTTATCGATAGAACAGTGGGTGAATCGAAGATGAGCAAGCTGATAATGCTGGAAGCAATACTGATGGTGTGGAGATTACGGTTATGGAGATTTTTTGGGTGGAACAAGTAACAATCCAACTGTTGAGAAGTTCTTTTACCTGATATGCCTCAGAAGAAGGTATCGGTTTGTATTGTTACCCTAAATGCCTCAAAATACCTCCATCATTGTTTGACTTTACTGGAGAAGTCTCAAGGTGCTGAGGTTGAGCAGATAATTGTTGTTGATAACAGATCCAATGATAATACCGTGAAAATGATACATGAAAAGCACTCTTCCGTAACACTGATACAAAACAATCGGAATGAAGGGTACACAATCCCAATGAACAGAGCAATGAAGGAAGCATACGGTGAATACTTACTGATTCTGAATCCTGATGCTTTTGTAAAGCCGAAAGCCGTCGCGGCGTTAGCCAACTTTCTCGACTTGCATCCAGAGGTAGGAATCGCCGGGCCCAAGGTGCTAAATGTAGACGGCACATTCCAGAAGTCTTGCCGCAGGGGAGTAGCCCGCCCGTGGAATGTGATCAGTTATTTTACAGGACTCGCCGCACGCTTTCCAGATAACAGTAAATATACCGGTTATCATTTGTCTCATCTGGATGAGAACATCCTCAATGAAGTTGACGGAGTTTCTGGTTCTTGCATGATGATCCGAAGAAATTTGATTGATAAAATAGACT
Organism: Fidelibacterota bacterium; assembly: GCA_002402135.1. GTDB lineage: Bacteria > Fidelibacterota > Marinisomatia > Marinisomatales > UBA2128 > UBA2128. The sequence continues at coordinate 23,774 of NVVH01000017.1, forward strand.
GTTTCGATGAACGTTTTTTTGCCTATMARRAARAMTMTNAMWATTKTTTYMGNNCGAAAGCCGCCGGATGGAAAATCTATTATGTTCCTGAAGCAGAAGTAATACATGATGCTGGTCGCGGTGGATCTGCTGCATATAAATATCGATCACTTTTTGAATGGCACCGCTCATACTATCTTTTATATAAGAAGCATTTTTCAGCTGATTACTTCCCATTAGTCAACGGCTTGTTCTATTCGGCTATGTTGGGTAAACTTTTGATGACAGTTATTCGGGAAGCTGTCAGGAATTAAAATGATAACAACAATCCAAATCACTGATATTTTTCGAATATTACTCGGCTCACTCACCGTTGCCTTATCGTTAGCTTTTTTAAGTATCCGTTTAGCACCCAAACTAAATCTTATTGATCACCCAGGGAGCGCCGATCACAAACTTCACAAAAAACCCATGCCTTTGACGGGTGGGTTGGTCTTGGTATTGACGATAACAGCGATTCTCTTCCTTGCTCCCGGAGAAATTGATAGAGATATCATGAGCGTAGTAGCTGCCTCGTGGATAATATTGACTTTTGGATTGTGGGATGATTACCACCATCTGCCGGCATGGGGAAAATTAGTGGGACAACTTCTGGCAGCCGTACTGCTTGTTTTTCTTGATGTGAAAGTTAGAATATTTACATCTCCGGAATTCATCTTTGGTAGCGAAACAGCGTTGGGAGAAGGACTTAACGTACTGACGACACTGGTCTGGATGATTGTTCTAACAAATGCGTTTAACTTGATAGATAGCATGGACGGACTTGCTGCTGGACTCGGTGCACTTGCAACCTTGTTTTTTCTTGTCATAACGTTGAGTGTTAATCAGATGGAACTGGTGCATTTCTGCGCCATCATGATAGGAGCTATTGCAGGAATTTTCTTTTTTAATTCTCATCCTGCACGTCTCTTCCTGGGAGATTCAGGTGCTCAAACGATAGGTTTTTTGCTCGGTGCAGTAGCGATTCTCTATACTCCTATTGGAGGAAGTCAGCTCTCATCCTGGTTTGTACCGATTTTGATTTTTGCTATTCCATTGTTTGACTTATTTTTGGTGGTAATATCTCGAATGAGAAGAGGAAAAAAAATACACAAAGCCTCCAGAGATCACACCTATCATCGTCTTGCTGCTCTGGGTGTACCCATAGAAAGGTCAGTGCTGCTTATGCACGGTTCATCCTTAATCCTGAGTCTTGTGGGTTACCTATGCCTGAATCTTAATTATGTTTTAGCAAACACAATTTTCCTAATTGTACTTCTGTTAGGTYTGTTGACTTTCCTTTTTCTTGAAAAAAATTATCAGCAGAAAGTTTCCGAGATGGAGAAATAATGGCTGAGTTTCACCTCGATTTTGAAAAACCAATCGTCGAGTTAGATGATAAGATTGAGACTCTTCGTTCCCAGAGTCTTACCAGAAAGCAGGACTTTAGCGGGGAAATAAGCCAGTTAAATGAAGAGCGCCAGACGCTGATAAAGGAAATATTTTCCAATCTATCTCGCTGGCAGATAGTTCAACTGGCTCGTCATCCCAGACGCCCATACACTCTGGATTATATAAGCAGAATGTCGCCGGATTTTATCGAACTACATGGTGACAGACATTTTTCAGATGATAAATCGCTGGTTGCAGGAATCGGGACAATTGATGGTATTCACGTCACCTATATTGGACAGCAGAAGGGAAAGAACACGAAGGAAAATCTCTACAGAAATTTTGGCATGTCCAAACCTGAGGGGTACCGGAAAGCTTTAAGAATTATGAAACTATCTGCGAAGTACAAACGACCTGTCATCTGCTTAGTAGATACACCCGGTGCCTATCCGGGATTAGGAGCTGAGGAGCGTGGTCAGGCAGAAGCCATTGCCCGGAATCTTCTGGAAATGACAGTGCTCCCGGTACCGATCCTTGTTATCGTAATTGGCGAAGGTGCCAGCGGAGGAGCATTAGGAATAGGAATCGGAGATCGTCTCCTCATGCTGGAGAATACGTGGTTTTCCGTTATCAGTCCTGAGGGTTGTGCATCCATTCTGTGGCGGGATGCCGGAAAAGCTGAAGAAGCGGCTGAAGCACTGAAATTAACTGCTGCTGATCTGAAGGAATTAGGTATTTGCGACCGTATCATTGAAGAACCTTTAGGCGGTGCCCATCGCAACAGAGATGAGGTGGTACAATCCGTAAAAAATGTAATAGTAGAAGAACTTCAACTGCTAACCAATTTTACGCCTGAAGAACTCATCAAACAGCGACATGAAAAATATGACAGCATAGGCCTTTGGCAGGAGGGAWCGTGATTTCTGTTGATTTCACAACTCGCGTCATCTATGCAGAAACAGACATGATGGGACGGGTTTACTACGGACGCTTTTTTGAGTATTTTGAAGCAGCCCGATCTCATCTATTAAGGGAAATTGGATTACCTTACAGCGAAATTGAAAAAGCAGGGTTTTATCTGCCGGTTATAGAGAGTCATTGTGAGTATAAGAATCCGGCTACTTTTGAGGATGAATTGGTAATACGGACGATGTTTAAGAGTAAACCAAGATCTACCTTAAAAGTTGAATACGAAGTGCTTAAAGGAGAAGATATCGTGGCAATTGGTCATACCATTCACACGTTCGTCAATCATGATGGCAGAGCTGTTAAACCTCCTACTGCTTTCCGCAAAGCTCTTGAAGAGCACTGGAGCGATGAATGAGTAACGAATTGCTGTTCATTATCCAGACAATCATAGGTCTGGCTTTTACGCTTGTGGCTTTCTCTATGGGAAGAGACTGGCTGTACGGTTATATCGCTGTTTGTCGTGTAGGCGAATATCTTTGTTACGAAGCAGATAACCCTTTTCGGAATTCCCGCAACGGGAGGGAATGTCTTATACGGATCTACTTTCCTGGCAACAGATTTGCTTTCTGAGCACTTCGGGAAGAGGGAAGCACGACAGGCGATTCTACTTGGATTCGGAGCGGCACTTTTCTACCTGATCATGTCACAGTTTATTTTGAAGTTCAGTCCCAGCCCAGATGATTGGGGCGCCGCTGAAGGGATGGCAACTATTTTCGATTTTGCGCCAGCTATTGTTCTTGCCAGCCTCATGGCCTATCTCATCTTACAATTCCACGATATTTGGGYATTTCACTGGATTCGCGAGAAAACCGGAGGACGTTATCTCTGACTCCGCAATAACGGCAGTACATGGGTAAGTCAACTGATTGATTCAGTTGTCTTTTCTATATTGGCATTTTTGGTCTTACCGATACTTTTTCCCAACGCTGAAGCTCTTCCGTACGATATAGTGGTAGGTATTATTATCTCCACATACTTCCTGAAAATATTGGTCGCAGCCATCGACAGACCGTTTATTTATCTAAGTCACAATCTACCGATTATTAAATTAAAAGATGCTTAGGCTGATGAGAACTGTTCTGACATTGATACTATCAGCTTCGGTATTTATAAGCGCTCAACAGCTCAAATACAATTATATGGAAGATAGTTGGCAGTTTGCTCGAGAAGATGACGAGCTGAAATACAACTACATGGAAGATCGATGGGAATTATCCCAGCCGTCAGAACAGCTGCGATACAATTATCTGGATGACACATGGCAATATGCTGAGCCGGAAAACAAACTAAAGTACAATTATCTTAAGGATGAGTGGAATTATACAGAATCAGATGAAAAGTTAAACTACAATTATCACCAAGATAAATGGGAGTTCACCAAACCCGATGCACAGTTAAAATATAATTATTTTGAGGATAAATGGGAATATGTGGAGCCGTAAGATTAACAGATAAGTCAATATTATTGAAAGTATCTCAAAGTGTCACCGTGGCTTTTCTTCAGAAACAACATCCCTAAATCAATTGCCAATCTCCTCGTTCCTTCTGAAATTCACATTAACTTACACCTTCATCTATTACACTTTATGATTACCATTTCAACAGCATTTTTCAAACCAAAAAGGAGATAATACTATGCAACCTGTATATGCGGTTTCCGGCGGTCTCAGCAAGTTTACCAAGGCACGACCGGACAAGACGTTTCAAGCCGTAGTAAAGGAGGCGTACGATTACGCCATTGCYGATATTGGTCTCGATCACAAGCAGTTCATCGAGATCGTAGATGGCTCCGTAGCATCTTACTTTTCTGATCACTTCACCCGCCAGTTGATGGCCGGCATCATGGTTCAGGATTATCTGGGTCTCTGCCCCAAGCCCAGCCACCGCGTGGAAGGGGGTGGAGCCACAGGCGGAATCTGTTTTCAGGAAGCGTGGAAAGCGGTAGCGTCGGGTTACATGGATGTTTGTATCGCTTACGGTTTCGAGACCATGTCTCATGTCAATACGTGGAAAGGGAATGAATTCATAGCGCTGGCGTCGGACGTGAGCTTTGACTATCCTGTTGGCGGATTTTACTCCGGCTACTACGCCATGATGGTTACTGCTCACATGAAGGAATTTGGTACGACAGTAGAGCAGATGGCTCACGTTTCCGTGAAAAATCACATGAACGCCTATCACAACCCGTACTCCCAGAAACAGCAGAAGCTCACAGTTGAAGATGTGCGCAATTCACCTATGGTGGCGTGGCCATTGACCCGACTCGATATTTGTGTCATGAGTGATGGTGCTGCGGCTGTGATCTTCGCCAACGAAAAGGGTCTGGCCAAGCTGGAGAAGGCGTCCGGACAGACTTTCTCGAAAGTGAAAGTGCTTGGCATCGGCCGCGGTACAGATGCCATGAGAATGGCGGATCGTCCTCATCAGAGTTATGACGACTTTATTAAGTACAATTTGCTGGAGAAGGAAAACAATGATGATGACCGAAATTACTATAAGAAGCTGTGGGACAACGGATTCAGGTATCCGGGGATTCACTCCTTCCGGGCAGGCAGAATGGCATCAAAGGAGGCATATAAGAACTGCGGTATTGTCGATCCCATGAGCGAAATTGACTTTGTGGAACTCCACGACGCCTACACTTCATCAGAAATTCAGACGTACGAAGATATGGGGCTTTGCCGCTATGGAGAAGGSGGTCAGTTCGCCGTCAGCGGTAAAACTTTCATGCCGGGGATTGAATATGGACTCGATCTGACAGATGACCCAATCTGTCCCGTCAATCCATCCGGCGGTCTTATCGCTTGCGGGCATCCCGTAGGTGCTACCGGACTGATGCAGGGCGTCTTTGCCATCTGGCAGCTGCAAGAGACTATCGGCAAGCATTTCGGCGATGATAAACTGCAGATAAAAGATGCTAAGCGCGGAGTCATTCACAGTCACGCCGGTACGGGAACCTATGTCACTGTATCCATTCTGGAAAAGGAGGAGTAAGTTATGTCTGATAAAAAAGTACTACGCAAGATTGAAGAGACGGATGACGGGACCATTCTATTCAATGTCCCTTTTCCGACAGAACTTAACGAAAAATCCCTGGCCGATCTGAACAACATGGCACCTATCATCATGAAGCAGCCGTACCAGATTGACTACATCCACTCGTACGGGCAGGACTCGCCTTGGTTCGCCGGGCTGATGAATAAGCACCTGCTTGGCAGTAGCGATGCTGAAAGCGGCTACACATACGCCCTACCCCGCGGACATGATATGTACTCTGGAGATCAGACAGAATGGGTAGAACTGCCGAAGGAAGGGAAAATACACGCTTTCACCGTCTGCCACTATGGTTCGGAGGAATTCCTGCCGGAGACGCCCTTTATTCTGGCCATGATCAAATTCAAGGGTGTGGACACACTTCTTCTCACGCGGCTTCTGGGGCTGGATCCGGACGATGCGAGTCTGGACTGGATTGGAATGGAGGTGGAGGCGAAGTTCCGGAGATTGTCAAAGCTGAAACCTACGGATGTATATTTTGTGCCGAAGGAGTAGCGGAGATTGGTAATTCGTGAGCGGTGAAGGAGCAGGGGAGGCACCTCTGCGTTACACTACGGCGTAAAAGCAGAGTAAAATTAAATGAAAGTTGAGTATTAAGTTGAAAATCAAAATCAGCAAACCTACAGAAACTGAAATCTCCGAGATGAAACAAAATCCCATCTGGGAGTGCGAGCCGTCGGAATTCCCGTGGCAGTACGATATGACAGAGACTTGCTACCTGCTTGAAGGAAAAGTGAAAGTGATTACCGATGAGGAAGAGGTTGAATTCTGCACCGGAGATATGGTGACATTCCCGAAAGGTCTAGCCYGYACCTGGCAGGTGCAGGAAAAAGTACGGAAACACTACACCTTCAGCGATTAGTTTTATTAAATAGAATTTACCGAATGTGATACCGCCGATTATCAATAATAACAGCATTGTCAGTCAGTTCAGAAATGTAAGCATTTACGGCTTCGTTCTGACGTTTGTTCAGTAATTCGTCATAAATAAAATCTTTTTGAACAAGCCACTCAACTTCGTCGATTTCTCCTTGAGAATTGTAACGTAAGATAACCCAACTTCGCTGTCCTTCGAACGGATCAAAAAGTTCACCCGGTTCTGAGGAAGCTATTCTTCCAAGAAGACGTGGATTTCTCGAGCCGACATAAGGTAGAGCAGTAGACAGTTTACGTTCTTTCCCTTCGATTAACTTTACTTCATCATAAGTTTCAGCAACTTCTGCAAAACTTTTTCCCTTAAGGAGTTCTTCGTAAACCTCACCTATCATCTCCTCAGCTCGTGCCATCTGCTTTTCCTGACGAACATCTCGCTCAATACGTTTTCTYACATCCTCAAGAGGCTGAGGTCCCGGTTCATTTATTTCCATTAACTGGAAGATAGCAAAACTGTTGTCGGTTTCTACGATATCACTGATGGAATTGATCTCTGATCGAAAAGCAAACTTAGTAGGTACTTGACTGAAGCCAAAGCCGGGGATGGGTGAATTTTCAGTGAATTGTCGTGAGCTATCGAGAGAAGCATCAGAAATCTCTACGGCTTTACCAAAGCCGTTATCTTCCACTTCGTAAAGAAATTGTGTCGCTTCTCTTTTCAGTCGACTGCGGGTTGAAGGTCCCATTTCAATGTTTAACAAAATGTGACTGGCTTGAAGTTCTTCATCGTCTCCTTCACCACGTCTGTCACGAACCCAGATAATGTGGTAGCCAAATCGCGATTCTACGGGTCCAACAATATCTCCTGATTTTGCTTTAAAAGCTGCCTCTTCGAATGGAGGTACCATCCGTCCCCGACCAAACCAGCCCAAATCGCCGCCTTTTACAGCAGAACCGGGATCAGCTGAGTGGATTTCCGCAAGAGTGGTAAAATCAGCACCATCGTTGATTTGACGGATTAAATCTGTCCCAAACTGCTTAGTGTCGGATGTATCCTCAGCGGTTGGTTTCTTGTCCCACTTAACATATCTGAGCATTCGAGTTTCGTCTTGGAGATAGTCATCCAAGTGAGACGTATAGAAAGCAGTAACTTCCTCATCGGTGGCATTGAATTCGTCACCTCGGATAGAAGAAGTGGGGATCGCTAAACCRGAGAGAGTATGGTCAACATTGCGAGTAATAAATTCCTGCCAAACTTCATYTTTAGARAGAGTCACTGAATAACGGACGCGGTCGAACAGCTTTTTTCTTGGCAAATAATCTCGAGTGAACGCTTCCCAGTAAAGCCATTCATCTCCCTGTGGATTATGGAGAGCGGCAAGATATCTTTCGTTATCAAAACTGCCGTCGGTTTGAAAATCAGGTACAGACTGGAAGATCTGAGGTGGATTGGWCTCTAGTTCATAATAGACTTCATCATCTGTCACTTCAATCTCAAGCTGCTCTACCTCCTGATCGATTAATGTAATCTGWATCAGTTCATTCCAAATTTCATCGTAAAGTTGATCGTTTTCCCGTTCAGAAAGTTCTAGTCCTTGCTGTCTTGCAGTCTGCCGGCGATTCTGTACAACCTGGAAGAACATGTCAGGAGAGATCAATTCTCCGTTTACAACTGCAATAGACTTTTGCGGATCATCATCTGACACACCAAAAAGTCCAAATATTTCATCAAGTATATCTGCGCCGCCTACCAGACCACCTACAGTCATACTTCCCAAAAACATAATTAGCAGAGCCCAGAGGACAAAGTGCATCTTGGTCCGCATGGTGTTCATCATACCCATTTTGTATCTCCTAAAATATTCTTCAAAAAAAATGCGGCGCAATTTAGGAAGATTACTTAGCTTTTGCAATCTGCTAAAGAGGAGATTATTATGATGAAACAGGTTTGGATTACTAGAAAAGGTGCGCCGGAAGTTTTGAAAGTCAGAGAAACAACTGATCCTGTCCCAAAAGAAGGTCATATTAGGATAGACGTTTATTTTGCAGGGATTAACTTTGCGGACATACTCGCACGAATGGGACTTTATCCGGATTCGCCAAAAGTTCCCTGTGTGGTTGGGTATGAGGTGAGTGGTGTCGTTGATGAGGTGGGAGAAGGGGTTCATTCAGATTGGATCGGGAAAAAGGTTGCATCTATAACCAGATTTGGTGGTTATTCCTCAAAGGTGTGTGTGGATGTGGATCAATTAATGACTTTACCAGAGGGTATTTCTTTAGAATCTGCTGCAGCCATGCCGGTGAATTATCTAACAGCTTACATTATGATGGTTGAGCAGGCACGATTCCGAAAAGGAGACACAATTCTCATTCACGGCATCGGTGGAGGAGTGGGAATCGCTGCGCTGCAACTGTCGAAGATTCTCGAAGCACGTTCTATTATCGGGACAGCATCTGCATGGAAACACGATGAACTGTCGAAGTTAGGAGCAGATCATCTTATAGATTACAACAGTGAAGATTTCGTCCATCGAGTAATGGAGCTTACGGAAAAGAGAGGCGTGGATCTCGTTCTGGATCCGGTAGGCGGTAAATACGTCAAGCGGAGTTATGGCTGCCTTAGACCGTTGGGAAGTGTCGTTTTCTACGGAATGTCATCCGCGGCGCCAGGGAAACGACGTAGTATTGTATCTGGCTTGAGCGCTCTACTCTCCTCCGGAAAATTTCATCCCATCCGACTCATGAATGCCAATAAAGGGGTTCACGGCTGCAACCTGGGCCATCTCTGGTCAGAAAGAGATCGCCTAAAAAAGGCGATGGAGCAGTTGGCTATGTGGCTGAAAGAGGGCAAGATTACTCCAGTTGTGGACAAAGTTTTTACTTTCGAAAATGCGGCAGAAGCTCATGGATATATTCRAGATCACCGTAATCTTGGAAAAGTGCTGCTTACTCCCCAGTAATAAAAATATAAGGTATAGCTAACGAAGGTCCTGTAASACCACTTTAGCCGCATTACGCCCCGGTGCTCCCGTCACACCACCGCCGGGATGAGATCCCGATCCGCACAAATAAAGCCCCTTAATTGGAGTTCGGTGATCTGCCCATCCCAAGGCAGGCCGCATGAAGAAGAGTTGATTGGGAGTCATAGCACCATGGAAAATGTTACCCCCGGTAAGACCGAAAACAGTCTCTATATCCGGTGGAGTTAACAGCTCATAATCAATGATAGAATTCCGGAAGTTAGGCGCATATTCTGTGAAGTCGTCAATGATCCGATTTGCAAACAGAGTTTTTTCGTCTTCCCAATTACCTTCTTTGAGTTTATAGGGTGCGTACTGACAAAAGATTCCCATAACATGTTCACCTTTTGGAGCAAGAGTATCATCAACTGTTGACGGGATAGTAGCTTCGATCATTGGATGGCGGGAGGGGCGACCGTACTTGGCTTCATCATAAGCTTTTTCCAGGAAGTCCATGGTTGGAGAAATATGTATTGTTCCAGAATGCTGAGGCCCACTATTTGTTCCGGGAAATGCGATAAAATCAGGAAGCTCAGAAAGGTGAAGATTCATTTTAGCAGTAGCGGATTTGAAGTCCATTTGATCGATTTTATCTCGAAAATCAGACGGTAAAACAGATTCATCCAGAAGCCGAAGGAAAGTAACATGAGGATCTGCAGATGAGATGACGCACTTTGCTGAAAGTTCTCGGCTGTCAGAGAGTATAATGCCTGTTGCTCGTTTATTGACAGAAATCTTATCAACACCGCTCTCTAAAAGAATTTCCACTCCCAGATCTCGACATGCTGAAGCGATAGAATCACTGAGTGCGCCCATTCCGCCTCGGACATACGCCCAAACCCCACGCATGCCGTTAGTCTCTCCGAAGACATGATGGAGGAGTACGTAGGCAGTCCCCGGTGTGTAAGGACCTGCCATGGCTCCGATGACGCCGTCAGTGGCTAATGTAGCTTTGAGTTCGTCTGACTCAAACCACCTATCAAGCAAATCACCTGCAGAAAGTGTAAACATCTCCACCATTTTCTGGATCAGTTCATTTCCTGATCGACGGGTTTTCATTCCGAGTGACGCAAGCTCCCACAGATCTGTCAATTTTTTCGAAGTAGGTGAAGGAGGAGGTTTTTTCCAAAGTGGTTCTACGTATTGTACTATACTGTTGAGCATCGTTTCGTATTCAGGATAACGATCGGCGTCCTTAGAAGAGAATTTGGAGATTTCTCGCTGATCCTTTTCTAAGCCATTGCCGAGTATTAAATACCGCTGATCAGGAAATGGCGAAAAGCTGGMTGGTCGACGAGATAAAAATTCCAGACCGTATTGTTTMAGTTTRAGATCCTGGATGATTTCTGGCCGGAAAAGTGAATTCACATAAGCCGCTCGCGAAACTTTGCAACCGGGGAATATTTCTTCTGTAACTGCAGAACCCCCTAATACAGATCGTCTTTCAACGACACATACCTTTTTTCCTGATTTGGCAAGATATGCAGCGCAGACAAGTCCGTTGTGACCCGCTCCGATAATAATAGCATCGTATTTCATATTTGAAATGTACGTGAAGGATGATAAGGCAGTCAACTGTTCAAGTCATGGAAAAATGATGATAATAAAAAATATTAATAAATGTTGACTGTTAGAAATGCGACTTGTTATATTGTGACAGGTAAGGGAGAGTAACACATGCTTAAAGTTTCAAAACAGTAACTCTAGCCTTACCGATTGCAATCGGTTAATAAAAAAACAAAGGAGGCTAAACGTAATGAAGAAATTAATTACGGCTCTGCTTACTCTGTCTCTGGTACTTCTAGTTGGCTGCGGTAGTGATGAAACAGATGAAACAACCACAAACGACCCGGATCCAACAGCAGATAAAACAGATACAGATAAGGAGTAAAACAGCTGGTTCTGAGTTTCTTGCCATTGGCAATATATCTTGGGGAACAGGTGGATATGTGGGAAAATAATAACCCTCTAGTTTGACCAAGTCCCTGGGCTCAGATATCAAAAGAAACACATCTTAAGGGGGGCAGATTCACCTGTTCCCCCTTTTGTTTTTTGTAAAAAAGGCCAA
>NVVH01000055.1 GCA_002402135.1 Fidelibacterota bacterium
GATAGAGATTTTCAGGCATTTTTTAAGGAGATTTAACCATAAAAATTTGCCACGAAGGGACGAAGACACGCAAAAGTATGAAAGAAGTGCTTGACAAATCTTGCTCGTATAGCCCGAGACTACTGCTACACCCCTCCCTGACAAGGAGGGGAAAAGGTGGAGGTTTATTAGTAAAAAGTTCAACAATAATTAGTTGACTAATATTTCTAAAACTCTTGAGCTAACTCACCCCATTCACTTCGTGAAGTCCCCTCTCTTATGAAGCAGAAGGGAAAACATTGAAAAAAACAACGGGGTAATTTTCTCTTAAACTTCAATACAACTGCTTCATGGAAGTACGGACAATCTCCATACCTGTGTCGAGCTCATCACGAGATATGTTCAGGGGCGGTCGGAAGCGGATAGCTTTTTCACCAGAGCCTAAAATGAAGACGCCGTTTTCTATAATTTTTCCAGCCAGATCATCCCGCTGAGCTCCGGTGGGCAGATCGAATGCACACATGAGACCCAAGCCCCGTGGATTGATGACCAACTCAGGAAACTCTTCTTGAAGTGACTGCATATGAGTTTTAAGATATTTCCCTTGATCCGCTGCGGCGTCCAGAAGATTCTCTTCCTTGATGATCTCCAGGTAGATTGTACTGCGTACCATATCGGTCAGATTTCCGCCCCAGGTCGAATTAATCCTGCTGGACTCCTTGAAAACGTTATCGGGTACTTCATCAATACGAAGGCTGGAGACACATCCGCAAACCTGCGTCTTTTTGCCAAAGGTCATGAGATCAGGCGCTACATCAAAATGCTCCCATGCCCACATTTTACCAGTGAGTCCCACCCCGGTCTGAACTTCATCGAAGATGAGCATTATCTCATTTTCATCGCAAATCACTCTGAGTGCTTGAAGGAATTCTTTTCTGAAAAAGTTATCACCGCCCTCACCTTGAATCGGCTCAATAATCAAGGAAGCGATGTCTGATCCATTGGCTTTAATAACTGATTTTATCTGGTCCAGCGCTTCATCTTCTACCCGCTTAACTGCTGACAGATTTTCTTCATCCAGGGGAAAGGACACTTTTGGGTTTACAATGCGCGGCCAGTCAAACTTCGGAAAATGGTCTGTCTTCCTGGGGTCGGATGTATTGGTAAGGGAAAGTGTATAACCCGAACGGCCGTGGAAGCACTCCTTAAAATGGATCACTTGTGTCCCCACTTCACCCATCTTTCCGTTCCGGGCGGCGTTCTTCTTCACCTTCCAGTCGAATGCTGCTTTCAGCGCGTTTTCTACGCCTAAGGTACCGCCTTCAATGAAAAAGGCGTAAGCAAAATGATCGGGAATGGCAATATCAAAAAATGTATCGACGAATTCTGCCATCTGACTCGAATAGACATCTGAGTTTGTGGGCTTATTGGATGCCACTGTAGCAAAACGATCTTTCGCCTCCATAATGCGGGGATGGTTGTATCCCACAGGCATGGAAGCGAACATGGAGAAAAAATCGAGATACTCCCGGCCGTCTCTCCCGTCCACCAGCCATGAACCGTGACTCTTCTCCAGATCTATGATAGGCTCAAACCCATCCGCCAGGATGTGACGGCCTAAAACTTCATATACGCTTTTCGGATTTACAGCAGGCATAATGTCTCCTATTCGCTAAAATCACCAAATGATATTCCCTGAGCCAGCTCCATCTTACCGCTCCAGTTGATGGTATTGGTCTGCCGGCGCATGTAGGACTTCCAGGCGTCTGATCCCGATTCGCGACCGCCGCCTGTCTCCTTCTCGCCGCCGAAGGCTCCTCCGATTTCTGCTCCCGATGTACCGATATTGATATTCGCTATACCGCAGTCACTTCCTGCGGGAGATAAGAATTTTTCGGCATTTATCAGATTATTGGTGAACATAGAGCTGGAAAGTCCCTGAGGTACGGCGTTGTGCTTTTCGATGGCGTCCTCAATATCGTCGTACTCGATGAGGTAGAGAATGGGAGCAAATGTCTCTTCCTGCACGATTTCCCAGGAATTCTCGGCTTTGACAATGGTGGGCTCGACGAAGAAACCGGGGCCTTCCTTCACGTTAGAGCCATAAAGTATTTCCCCACCCTGTTCACGAATTCTTTCCAGCGCCGCCGAGTAGCCGTCAACAGCTCCCTGATTGATCAGCGGTCCCATGAGAGTATCCTCATCCAGCGGATCTCCGATGGACACCTGCCCGTAAGCTGATTTAAGCGCGTCRGCCACTTTATTAAAGGCGTTCTTCTGTACAAATACTCGACGGGTGGATGTACAACGCTGGCCGGCGGTGCCTACAGCTCCAAACAGAATGGCAGGGATGGCGAGTGAGAGATCGGCATCTTCATCTACGATAATGGCGTTATTTCCGCCCAGTTCAAGAATGGTACTCCCCAGACGCTCACCAACTATGCCGCCGATGCTCTTCCCCATGGACGTGGAGCCTGTAAAAGAGATGAGCGGAACTCTTTTGTCCCGCACCATCTGATCCCCTACCGTTCTGCCGCTGCCGATGATGAGTGAAAAGATAGGCGGATGRCCGGAATCTGCCAGGACTTCGTTGCAGATATTCTGCACGGCAATTCCGCAGAGAGGCGTRCTGGAGGACGGYTTCCAGATGGTGGTGTCTCCGCAGACMRCCGCTAARAGMGCATTCCACGACCAGACAGCCACAGGGAAATTGAAGGCTGTGATGACGCCCACAGGACCCAGCGGATGCCACTGCTCGTACATTCTGTGCAGATATCGTTCGGAATGCATGGTGAGTCCGTAARGTTGTCGGGAGAGGCCYACGGCAAAGTCGGCAATGTCAATCATCTCCTGGACTTCCCCGTCGCCTTCCTGCTTGATCTTCCCCATCTCCAGCGCTACGAGACTGCCCAGATCGTCTTTCTGATCTCTCAGCCGGTCGGCGATTTTCCGCACCAGTTGACCGCGGACGGGAGCCGGCACAATYCGCCACTCCAAGAACGCTTCCGTGGATGCTTTGATKATCGTCTCAYAATCGTCTTCCGAGCATTGACGAACAGTGGCGATGACTTCCCCGGTAGCAGGATTGACAGATTCAAGAATTTTACCATCTTCTGTTGCTAGCCAGCCGTCAGGACCGGTGCAGGCCCCGGAGTTAATATCTTTGATTCCAAGATTGTCTAGTAAARTCATAATTGTTACCTGATAAGTCAGGCTCCTTTGTTGGTTAAGAGTGTGAAATTATGCTCTCAAAATTGCGGCGAAATTTAGAGGGGAAGCGACTGTATTTCAAAGGGTAAATGGCTTTAAGATGGATAATGGTACTGTCTTATCACATTCCCTATTCGTCCGAGTATGATTTGGTACTCTTCAACTGTACGTTAATAGAACTAATTAACATATTTCTTAAGCTCACGAACATAAACTTTTCGGGTGGGTGTCGGTAGTTTACCTGCACAAAGAACAATGGTGATGTCCTTGGCTTCTTCCAAGATGTCGAGTCCTTCAAGTTGCGTTTGACCGTTAGTTTGTTTTAGAGTGAGTAACGTCTGGGCCTTAGTTCGACCTATACTCCTTTACTCTATCTTTTCGGCGAGCTAACTCACTTGTATATTCTCTGCCTAATGTATCSGCATGCTTTTTGGCCCAAGCTGTCAATTTAGTACTGCCGGCCGGGGGTGTATCAACGGCCAGCGTGCCGGCCATTAAGCCTTTGATTTCATCCCAGGTCAGAAAAACATCACCAACRAACCAGCCTGTGATGAGTGCCACAAGATARCCAACGACTGGAGGGRYMGCTATGACCGGTCGMYTTTTTTCAATGATTYCCCCAATTTCTTCGACGAGTTCTCTATAAGTGAATGATTCAGGACCGATAGCATTGATGATCTTATTTTCTCTGATTTCTCCCTGCTCAACGGCCAGTTTTGCCARGTCATCAACATAAATTGGCTGAATACCATAATTACCATCCCCAAATAGCCCAAAGACAGGAAATCGTCTTAAGGCCCAGGCAATGTTATTGATCARAATATCTTCTTTTCCGAAGAGTACGGCCGGCCGTAAWATTGCATATGACAGGCCTGATTCCATCAAGCTTTTTTCAAGATGGGCTTTCCCTTGAAAATACTCGAGGTCGGGCTCRGCAGCAGGATTGGTGATGCTGAYATGAACGATTCGCTCGACCCYTGCYTTTTTTGCCGCCTCAAATAAAATCAGGGTGTTCTTGACCGCATCGGCATGCGTAAATAATTTGTGATTAAACCTGACCCAGTAAGTATTGTATAGCACTGATACCCCTTGYAAGGATTCGGCCAATTTTTCGGGGTRTTCGAAATTRAATGGATGCACTGTCATTTTATCGSCAAAGGGATTGTTCCGGTTAGTGGAATTTGTCAGGGTATGCACGGTATATCCCTTAGCCAAAAGCCGCTGGGCAATGTACTTKCCGGAGTATCCAAAAGCTCCTGTTACGGTATGAATCTGTTTTTCCTGACTCAAAATAACCTTCTAATAATTGTAAAAATTACTTCCTAAAAGCCTTTAAACAAAAACCCCGCTACAGAGTGAAACATAATATTAATTACAATCAAAGTGACTATTTAGGAATTCCTGTAGTTACATTAGCCAAACCTTTCATAACAAATTGCCAAGTACCATAGTCGTAAAGAATTATTTTTTTCCATCATCTGTTGTGATAGTACTTTGGCTGTAAACTGTGCCTATTAATAATAATGGCAATAAACTTCTAACACACATTGTGATTTTCACCTCTACTCGCTTTTAGTATTAAGCTTCATCAGAGGAATGTAAGGACAAATGATAATAATTATCAAWCAACTACCGGACATCTCAACGCTCTCCCCTCAATCTTCTTCAGTATCGGTTCTTCCTGAGAACAGCTATTTTCCGCGAGGGTACAGCGCGGATGAAACCGGCAGCCAGACGGATAGTCACCGGGTTGGGGAACGGAGCCGGGAATGGTGCTCAAAATGTCTTTCTTTTCACTGAGGCTGGGAGCACAAGATAACAGCGCCTGTGTGTAGGGATGCTTCGGATTAATCAGGATATCTCCGGCTCTCCCTTCTTCCACGATCTGCCCGGCATACATGATAAGCAGCCGATCCGCAATAGATTCAACGATAGTCAGGTCGTGTGTGATGAACAGTATTCCCATTCCGCTCTCCTGCTGAAGTTCTGAGAGGAGCTCGATGATCTGTCCCTGAACGGTTACATCAAGAGCCGTTGTGGGCTCATCGGCGATCAAGAGTTTCGGTATGCCGGCTAACGCTATGGCGATCAATACCCGCTGGCGCATGCCGCCGCTCAATTCGTGAGGGTAGCTTTTGTAAGTCTCAGCAGGATTCGGCATCTTAACTCGTTCAAGGAGCTTAAAAACCCGGCTTTTCTCGTCATTTCCAATGCCATGCTGTGTAAGAACTTCTTTTATTTGCGCTCCGCATCGGATGACAGGATTGAGAGCTGTCATGGGCTCTTGGAAGATCATGGCCGCCTCTCCGCCTCTGTAACTGTGTAATTCTCTGCCAGTCAGTTGAGTGACATCCTTGCCCTCAAATTCAATAGTACCACTTTCGCGAATGGAGGAGCTGTCGTTAAGGCGCATGACCGCAAGAGCGGTGAGACTTTTCCCGCAGCCGGATTCACCCACCAGAGCCACGGTTTCACCGGAGAAGACTGAAAAGGAGACATCATCCACGACAGGGATAACATCTCCTTCAGAGTGAATAGAGAGATTAAGCGATTTTACTTCAAGAAGTGCCAGTTCTCAACCACCGATTGTTTTAACCACAAAATGCACAAAATCCACAAAAGGTAGATTAAATAATAGACAATTATTGGCCTTCATTGTTCTTTTAGCTTCGTGAAGCTTGGCGATCTTAGCGACTAATGAATTATTAATATCACGTTCCGGCGATGCGATTCATGGCGGGATCGATGATCCAGAGCCAGTCATCGAAGAGGAATTCCAGTCGGATGGCCAAGAGCGCAATCCGGCCCATGACCGTATAACCAAAAGCGGCGCCGAAAGTGATCATGAGAAACCAGATGCCGACTCTGGCAGTCTTGCCCACAAGTCCCTTATGTTCAATGGAAAAGAAGAAATAGACAATGGCGGTCAAAACTCCGATAATGAGTATGAGATTTAAAAATGAATCCCAGAACATGAAGGACCCGTTTTCAAATACCGCCAGCGGAATGATACTGTTTCTGATCTGACTCAGGAAGTCAGCATGAATGAAGCCAATGAGACGAATTCCGGCTGTGGTGCCGATAATAAATGCCAGCGGCCACCGGCTGATCCAGGTTCCTGACGGCGCGAGTCGCCAAAGGAGCATGATGCCCAATACCAACGGCACGAGGTACA
>NVVH01000056.1 GCA_002402135.1 Fidelibacterota bacterium
AAAAAACTTTTAAAGCTCATTCAATTCAGGAACAAACACCCAGCTTTTGACGGTAGATTTACTGTTTTGGGTTCAGGCGAAGAAAGTGTCTGTATGGAGTGGGCGCAGAAAGGTGCTTTTTGCAGGTTAAATGTCAACTTACAGACACATACAAGAAATGTCACTTATAGCGATGATAACGGTTCAGTAAATTCTTTTTATATTTAAGAAGACCAAAAAATTCAAATCATAAAATAGTTAAGATTCAACTGCTTTTTGCTGAAAACCCTGTCCACGTTCAACCTTGATCCACTCGTCGAGATCAAGGAGAATTCTGCCAAACAACCCCTCCCCCTTTTTTGCTAATATCCGCAGAAAGAACCTAAACAAAGGGATAGTAGATTTCAAAAAAATCTTGACTTTGTTCTAATTAAACCCGAAACTCTCGTGATATGGGTCACGTGGGGTGTCAAATCAAAACCATATTTTCTGCCGCCGGGCGCGCTTACCTCGGAACCTCAGGCGCCTACAATTAGGCAAAAAGAATCACAATTTCGTCCCAACTAGGGGACAAAGTGAACAAACTCAACTAACAAAGGAGGAGTGAATATGAACATACGAAAAGCAGCGTTAATTACAACTACACTGCTCTTCATGCTTACGGGAGTGATGGCCCAGACGGGGTCTATCAGTGGAAGTGTGATCGATGGAAGCGGCGCAGCTCTGGCCGGCGCCAACGTCATGGTAGAGGGTACAGACTTAGGTGCCGCTACAGATGTTGGAGGTAATTACTCCATTTCCGGTGTTTCCACGGGCACGCATACGGTTACCGCTTCTTTTGTCGGCTACCAATCATCGAGCCAATCGGTGGTTGTAGGTGTCGGCAATAACACAGTCAACTTTTCACTGGCAATTAGTGCAATAGCCGGCCGGGAAGTCGCTGTAATCGGTTCCCGTTTTTCCCATACAGCAGAAGATCTGGCTGTACCGGTGGATGTTTTCACCGCAGCGCAAATTCGTGCTGCCGGTTTTGCTGAAACAGCGCAAATCCTGCAAGCTTTGGCGCCATCATTTAATATGCCAAGAACGTCTATTTCAGACGGCTCTGATACGGTACGGCCCATGACCTTAAGAGGTTTGGGTTCCGGTCAGGTATTGGTGTTGGTAAATGGTAAGCGCCGCCACACCACTGCACTGGTGCATGTAAACAACAGCCCTAGCCGTGGTGATACTGGTGTTGACCTGAACGCTATCCCAGCAGCCGCCATTGAACGCATTGAAGTTCTGCGTGATGGAGCCGCCGCTCAATACGGCTCTGATGCCATTGCCGGCGTTATCAACATTGTGTTGAAATCAGGCAATAGCGGTGGATCATTCAACGTTTACACCGGACAAAACGAACACGTCATTGAAGCAATTCCAGTGGGTTATGACATGTACGGGATCAAGTATGGCGACGAAACAGAACCATACACATGGAATCCGACCACGGAAGTGAATTACATGCGAATGGATGGCGATCCCATGGCYTTGGTAACCTCAAGYGAGGATTATACCATCAATGACGGCGCAGTAACTCAATATCAGCTGTCCCGMGGTTTTTCAATAGGCAATGGCGGTTCACTGTTTATTGCTGCTGAAATTCGTGATAGGGCRARATCAAACCGCGTTGGGTTTGAGGGTGAACAGTATTATGAACCTAATTCAGACTACTGGAGTGATGATGAAGCCGAGTCACAGCGCCTACAGTCGGGCAGTAACTGGTTCATAGATCCCTTCCGTATGATCTGGGGTGATCAGGCCCAAAGCAACAAGGGCTTTATGTTTAATGCTGATCTGCCGGCAGGTGATAAACGGTACTACGCCTTTGGTGGAGCCACATCTCGCGCCGGCGATACTGGCTGTTTCACACGCCAGCCRGATCAAGGTAATAAGGTTTGGTTAAGCTCCAACCCCACGGGGTTCGTGCCACACATTCAGCCAACCGTATCTGACTACTCAACATCAATGGGAGTTGAAGGTGTGTTTGGCAGTTGGAGCTACGACCTTAGCAACACATATGGAACGAATGACTATCATTTCTATATGATGAGCACCAACACGTCGTATGGTCCCGAGCAACTCCGTTCCTATGATATTGGCGGATTCAAGTTTAATCAAAACTCCACCAATTTGGATGCAACCACAAGGATGGGCAATATAGACCTTGCCGTGGGCCTTGAATCGCGGTCAGAGTCTTTCCGGATATACGCCGGTGAAACTGCTTCATTTGCTAGTGGACAAGCAGGTACCAACATTGTTGGGTGGGATTCTTCAGAAGAAGATTCTCTGGGCAACGTGACATACACAGGTTTAAACAGTAGCACAGCCGGAAGCGGCTGCCAGTGCTTTAGCGGCTTCAAGCCTTCTAATGAACTGGCCACAAATAATGCCGACCGCTCTGTTTTGGCCTTTTACGGTGATGCCGAGATGGACCTCGGGTTTGCCCGTTTTGGCGGTGCAGTCCGCATGGAAAACTATGCGGACAAGCAGATTGACGGCTCAGACAATACGTACAGCAATCTGGGTATTAAAGCAACTGTCCGCTCAGAACCAATGAGCGGTGTGGTTGTGCGTGGTGCCTTCAGCACCGGTTTCCGTGCCCCGGCACTGGCCCAGGCATATCAGGCCAAAATCGCTACCAACTTCCTACCCGATCCTGTAACTGGTGAGACGGTAGCCTTTGAAGTGGGTACGTTCCCGGTCAGTCACGGCTTCCCACAGGCGCTTGGCGCAGAAGCCCTTACACCCGAGACATCTACCAAYATCAGCGCAGGAACATCACTAAACATTRGTGGTATTAGAGTTTCTGTTGACTATTACAGCATAGACATCAAAGATCGTATCGTGTTGACCGGTAACTTTACAGGCGATGACGATCCGGATGCAAATCCATTTGGATATGCTGTACAATCATTGCTGGATGCTGCAAACGAAAACGCATCTGGTGGCCGCTTCTTCATGAACGGTGTGGACACCAAAACATCCGGCATTGATATCACAGCTGCCTACGGCCTAGATATAGGCGGTTTGGGCGCATTCGATATTTCTTTGGGATATAACAGTACCTCCACGGAAATAGATGCCATCAATTTGCCAACAGGCCTTTCATCGTCACCTGAGCCTACCGTGATAAGTGACGAAGATTTTGTCGAAGCGGCAAAGAACACCATGTTCGATTCCAGGGAACAGCGCACCATGACCAGTTCCCAGCCGGCTTCYAATATGGTTCTGGGTGTAAACTGGAGCGGTTATTCTCTGCCGGTTCTTGGCGTACCCATTGGTGTTAACTTTAAAATGCATCAATTTGGTGAATACCATAGCCGCTATGCTGTCAGCACAGATCCAGGTTATTTTACAACAGCAACATATGATGATGGCTTTGCACAGGTTTACTCCGCAGTCACGACGATGGACCTTGAAGTCACGGCTGATTTAGGCGCCATGTCAATCGCCTTTGGTGCAAAGAACCTGACCGACGAAATGCCYGAGAAAAATCTACTTACCAGTAGAAAYAATGATGGCGCATTCGTCTATCCATCCACTTCACCAAACGGTATGAACGGTAAATTCGTATACACGAGATTATCATTCAATTTCTAAACCTACCGTAGTTTAAGGTAATAAAAATAGGGCGGCGACACGCTTAGTGTTGTCGCCCTATTTCTTTTGTATGAACAGTCGTAGAAGGTAATTTCCCGCTGTGCCAGCAATACYGGAAAGCCTGAGTCCCAGCATCCAGAACTTGGGGMKCTCCCCAACGCTCGAGATCAATGAGCTGACCGCACAGATGGAGCGGGAAGGGCGACGCGTCTTCCGGTTCGGCCTTGGGGAATCACCATTTCCCGTGCCTGCGGCTGCCGTAAAATCGCTGGAGAAACATGCCTCTGCCAATGCGTATTTGCCAGTAGCAGGTGAAGCAAMTCTACGGAAAGCTGTGGCCGACTTCCATATTAGGCGGTAYAACATTGAGGCTGATCCTGATCTGGTTATGATCGGTCCCGGCTCGAAACAGCTAATGTTCCTGCTGCAGCTCTGCCTCAACGGCGATGTGATTCTCCCCACGCCGTGCTGGGTGTCGTATGCTCCCCAAGCGGCCATTGCGGGATTGAASACAACGCTCATCCATACTGCGTATGAAGAAAAGTGGCGGCTCACACCTGAGAAATTGGACGAGCAAYTCAGCGKCAAGAACCCACAARCTCAACTGCTAATTCTCAACTTTCCTGGAAATCCCGATGGACTTACTTATTCATCTGATGAATTGAAGGCGCTAGCTGAGGTCTGCCGCCGGCACGGTGTTATTGTACTTTCTGACGAAATTTATGCTGAACTCCATCACGCTGGTGAGCACGTTTCCATGGCCCGCCATTATCCTGAGGGGACTATTATCGCCTCAGGTCTATCAAAATGGTGCGGCGCCGGAGGGTGGCGGCTGGGAACCTTTGTCTTTCCGCCGGCGCTCAAATGGTTGTTGAAAGCCATGTGCAAGGTGGCCAGTCAATCCCACTCCACTGTAGCGGCGCCTATTCAGTTTGCAGCAGCCGAGGCGTACAGTGCCAGTGATGAGATTGAAGATTATCTGCGCCATTGCCGGCGGATACTAAAACCGCTGGGAAACTGGTGCGCGGAAACACTGTTTGCGGCAGGAGTAAGGGTCCACAAACCCACAGGCGCTTTTTACCTCTACCCGGATTTCTCACCTTTCCGGGAGGTGCTAAAGGCCAGAGGCGTTACCACCAGCAAGCAGATGTGTGAGTGGTTGTTGGAAAAGACGGGCGCAGCTATTTTGACCGGGGAGGCGTTTTGCCGGCCGGAGGATGACCTTACGGCCCGACTTGCCTACGTTAATTTCGACGGTACGGCGGTTCTTCAGGCCAGCAGGGAAGTTCCACTTGAGCAGGAATTGGACGAACGGTTTTTCCGCCAGCAGACGCCAAATACACTTGCGGGAGTAGATGGTATAGCGGAATGGTGTCAGGACTTAGCTTAACTTATCAAATCAAAAGCGAGTTGCCACAAGGGCACGAAGACACAAAGAAAAACGAACAAATTGGTAAAACAATTCTTACTATCATAATAGATATGAAAAAAAGAATACTCCTCTTTTACAACATCTATACATTAGTGTCTTAGTGCCTTTGTGGCGGATAAATTAATAAGGATTAAACTAACATGAGAGAAGTGGTTATCATTGATGCAGTGCGTAGCCCCATTGGCCGCTATGGTGGAGTGCTGGCTTCTGTCCGCCCGGACGACCTTCTCGCCCATGTCTTAAAAGCGCTTGTGGAACGAACTGGCGTTGACCCTGCTTTAGTGGAGGATGTTTATGCCGGCTGCGGCAATCAGGCGGGAGAAGATAATCGCGACGTGGCCCGCATGGCTCTCCTGCTGGCAGGATTCCCCGTGGAAGTTAGCGGTGTCACCGTGAATCGTAACTGCTCCTCCGGTTTGGAAGCGGTCAATCAGGCCGCGAAGGCGATTATTGCCGGCGAGGGAGAGATTTTTATCGGCAGCGGGGTGGAGAGCATGAGCCGTGCACCGTTCCTGATGGCCAAGTCCGAGAAGGCCTACGGGCGTCAAGTGACCGTCTTCGATTCCACGTTGGGCTCGCGGTTCTCCAATCCCCGGGCCACCGCGCAGTACGGCGACCACGCGATGCCGGAGACGGCGGACCACATCGCGGTGGATCTCGGCATGCCGGAAATGGGTGTCTTCCATTTCACCCCGATCGTGCTGATCGCCGCTGTGGTTGCGCTGCCATTCATATGGATTGTTATGCCGCGCATGCTGGGCGACAACCGTATCGAGACGGTTCATGCCCAGCGCTTGTTCGAAGCCAGACTTCGTGTGACTGAAAATTCCGTGCTCAATGGCCGCGAGCTATCCGAACTGAGTACTCGCTTGCCGGCGGGGATCGAGTTCCACGACGTTCCAGTGGGCCTGCTTCGCCCCCAGCACCGCCTCCGCATGACCGGTACGCACGAAGCGATTGAAGAAGCGATGGCAACCTTGCGCGGAGATGCTGCG
>NVVH01000057.1 GCA_002402135.1 Fidelibacterota bacterium
CATCAATAGGCTCTTGACCTGAAGTAAACCCTACAAGCAGCATCAATGCTGTAGTGATTAGTAGTGTCTGTTTCATTGTGTTACCTCCTGTTATTTAGTTATTACTACTGCTCCCATATTAAGGATACCTACCTTCTTTATAATTCTCATTTCAATAAACACTTTATTGAGATTCTCTCCTCTCTTCTCCGGTTCTCCTGTTTTGTTTACTTCTTTTATCAGGATCGGTGTAATCCGAATCATTAAACTTTCTGCGGTCTACCTTTGATCGTCGCTTTTGTCCGGAACGTTGGTCTTCTGTATTCACAATATTATTCTCCTTTATGGTTATTCTTGACTGAAACATTTACTTAATTAGATGAAATGTAGAACTTGAACTTTATAATTGCAATAGCAACAGAGTGAAAACGTCTTATCTCCAATAATACCGCCGGATTTGCTCTCCATCTGATTTCAGCCAGATGGCACCCTCGAAGTCGGTGCGCAAAACTTCCGCTCCACTGTCAGTAAGCCGCTTCATCACCACTGCCGATGGATGGCGGAACTTGTTCCTCTCTCCCACAGAGACAATAGCCAAATCTGGATTAACAGCATCCAGAAACGGCTGCGTCGAGCTCGTAATGGAGCCGTGGTGTCCCACCTTCAACACTTCCGATTGGAGAAGTTCGCCGAAAGGTGTCACCACTTCGTCTCCCTCTTCCTCAAGATCGCCTACAAACAAAAAATCGCTCTCTCCGTAGCTCATCTTCACGACAAGACTACTGTTGTTAACATTCTTCTCCTCAACAGAATAAGCGCTGTCGGGATGAAAGAGAGTCAGAAGCAGTGGTGCAAAAGTGGTGTCAATGTAGCCTGTCTCCAGTCGGCGGTAATGGACTCCCTGCTCTTCTACTGACTTCTGAATTCGTCCATAAAGCCGTGAGCCGTAGCTGCCGTGAGAATCCCAGATCTCCTTAACTTCAAACTCCTCCAGCACGATTTCAACTCCGCCTATGTGATCGCTGTGGGGATGGGACATGATTAGCAGGTCAATCTGATCCACTCCTAAATTCTTCAGTACCGGCACCACTACCCTCTCTCCCATATCGCGATTCCAATCCTTGAAGCCGGCATCCACCAGAATGGTCTTAATGCCCGACTCTGTAGGCACACGGACAATAGCCCCATCACCCTGTCCCACATCGAGAAAAATGACATCCAGCTCATTCTTTTCCAATGCCCACGGCCAGATGATTAGACAGGCTCCGGCAAGAACCGGAAATATTGCCTTCCGTCGAGTTGCTTTACGAAACAGAATGAACAGAGTGGTGATGAGACAGGCGTAGAACAATATTGACGTCGCTGAAGGTGCTGACGTTTCAATATACGAAAATGTCTGTCTCCCCAACTGATGGGTCAGCCAGAAAATGATTTCACTCAGAAGGAAGATACAATTGCCAAACGCTGCACCCACATAAGGAATCCAGCTGCCCAGAGTCATGATGGCAAAGCCCAGGGAGACGATTACACCGATTACCGGGACAATGATGATATTGGCTGCCAGAGAAATAACGGGAATCCGATGAAAGAAGCTCCATGTAAACGGCAGTGTCCCGATTTGGGCGGAAACCGATACCAGAAAGAGTGCCCAGACACCTTTGAGAAAGGGATTCCTCATACTGTTCACTCGCATTCCTTCAGGCAATATTTGATTAAACTGACTGTAGAAAAAGACAATGGAGATGACCGCGGAGAACGACATGAGGAATCCCAGATCGGTGAGATAATTCGGATTGTAAACGAGGAGAATAAGAGCCGCTGCCGAGATGATATTCCACAAATTGGCTTTGCGATAGAAAAGGGGCGCAGCCACGTACATTCCGGCCATGAATGTCGCTCGCCATACGCTGGCCTTTCCACCGGAGAGAATGGCATAAAACAGAAGCAAAAGTATGATCAGGATTTTCTCCCATCGCCACGATACCGGCAGGATCTTCACCAGGGCCATGACGATGACAAGCACATATCCCACATGGAGTCCGGACACAGCCAATACGTGAATCACGCCTGTATCCACGAAGTCCTGCTTGATCTCTCCAGGCACTTCCTCTCGAAGACCGAGAATGAGTGCAGACATGAGCTTTCCGGCATCACCCCCTACGGTCTCATTGAAGAGATCACGAATGCTCATCCTGAGATCATATACAGCTGTCGGTATCGAAAAACCCTCTTGAGCAGTGATTGATGAAGGTTCATCCTCTTCCATGAATCCTTTCGCCCAAATATTCTGCTGCTGGTAATACTTTTTAAAATCGAATTCTCCGGGGTTCCTGGGAGGCGATATTTCCCGCCACTCAGCAGCTACATCTAATTTATCACCCATAGATGCTATAAAATCACTTTCAGTATAAAGGTTAACTTTAATAGACTCTCTGATTATTGCGTTATTAGTTATGATACTGTCAACAGACACACTATATCTGAAACCGCGTTCGGTTTCCCTGATTGCGGTGATATTACCTGATATTCTTACTATTTTGCCGTTGAGCTGAGCGAGATTATTTTCGATCTTTTCCGCATGCCACTGGCTGCTTCCCATCCGTAAAAATCCACCGGACAGGACTAAGAGGAATATGACTACTTCTCTTTTACTGACTTTTGGAATAAGTGAAAAAAAGATTATAATAGAGGTGATTGCCAATGCTGTCCAGAGCGATAGATGAATTACATTCTGAAGGAAGATTCCTGCTGAGAACAGTAAAGCAAAAGGCGCCAGAGGCGCCTTTATGAAGAATTTCTTAGAATTTAACATTACCTAATGATGTTATTTCCTCTTCATCTGTTTCTGATTTTTGTAAGTCAGTGTTTTTTAACTCACCCCATTCACTTCGTGAAGTCCCCTCTCTTATGAAGAAAGTGGAAAAATATGCAAAARAAGCTATGTCTTTTCTTCCCTCTCTTTGTAAGARAGGGACCGAGGGTGAGTTCTTTCACCTACCTTCAAACCTTATCCTCTGTTTCCTCAACAGTAGCTCGTTTGCTCTCGTCCGTTCTCCACTCTCGTGAAGCATTATGATATGAAGTGCATCCATTACCGGGATATGGGTATTGTCAGGATTGGAATAAAAAGCGTCCATTAACGATATGAATAACTCATAATCTTCACTTTCTCGTTGAGAATAGAATTCATTCAGTCGCTCAATACTATTTTCATGGACGAACGGCTGAGCCCAATAGGGATTTCGCTTCTTCTGGCGATCACCTTCCTCACTCATGATTTGCAGACTTCTCGCCACTCCTGTATAGATGCCCTTTAAAAAAATCACTTTCTGATCTGAAGTTAGTGCACTCCAATATTCACTGTCGCTCCCCGGCTGTGCCTGCGTCAGCGAAGCGAAAAGTGTAATTACTAACAGTAACTTACCCATGCTAATCTTCTCTGAAATGATTTACGATGGGAATGCGACGCCCCATTCCGAAGGCCTTCCGTGTTACCCTAATTCCGGGAGCTGCCTGCCGTCGTTTGAATTCCGCTCGCCGGATGAGATTAGTCATGTTGTCCACCAACTCTGCGTCGTATCCCTGCTCAATCAATTCTCGTCGGGATGCAGTTGTCTCTACAATGGCATCCACAAGGGGACTCACTTTGTCATAATCGAACGGATCYACCTGATYCGGCGCAAGCTCAGCTGACGGTTCCTTTTCGARGATGCTCGCCGGGATGATCTCCTTGCCGCAGCTTTCGTTGAACCAGTTTGCTACAGCGTACACATCACTCTTGTTCAGATCGCTRATGACAGCCAACCCGCCGCTCATATCTCCGTAAAGWGTGCAATAGCCCAGTGCCAGCTCAGTCTTGTTGCCTGTAGACAAAACGAGATAGCCGAACTTGTTGGAAAATGCCATGAGWATATTWCCTCGAATTCTCGCCTGGATATTTTCTTCRGTTATGTCGCGCTCTGACCCGRRGAAATTATTAWMAAGAGCTGATTCATACTCTTTCATGAGATCATTTATGCCTATGGAGAAAAGTTTTACGCCAAGGTTCTCGGTTAACTGTTCAGCATCGTTTTTGCTGTGTTGTGAGCTGAATAGAGACGGCATGTAGAGACATGTCACATTTTCCTTCCCCAGCGCCTCAGTAGCGATGCAGGCCGTTAATGCGGAATCTATCCCGCCGCTCAAGCCGATAACACACTTATCGTGATTGGTCTTGTGGAAGTAATCACGAACTCCCAGGATCAGTCCGCCAAAGAGCTCCTTTTCGCGATGATAAGATGACGCCTGAATAGTCTCAGATGAGAAAGGATCGATGACTACGATTCCCTCTTCAAATTGCGGTCCTTCTCCAATAAGCTCTCCGGAAGAATTGTAAGCAAGCGAATGRCCATCGAAAACCAATTCATCCTGAGCTCCCACAAGATTGCAGTAAATAAACGGAACACCCAAACTATTGACCTTATTTTGTATAAGCTCCTGACGCTCAAAACGCTTGCCCATGCTGAACGGAGATGCGGAAATATTTATGATGACTTCAGCTCCTGCGGTAACAGACTCATCTGTCACTTTTTGATCGTAATCGGCATCCCACAAATCTTCGCAAATCTGAAATCCAACTTTGACAGATCGGTTGCCGAATTGGAGTTCAATAGGCGCTGCGGACTTCCCAGGACGAAAGTAGCGGTGCTCATCAAATACATCATACATTGGAAGGAGAATCTTGTCATAAAAGGCGATTTCCTTTCCATTTTTTGCAACCATAACAGAATTGTGCAGCGTCCTCTCATTGGTGCGAACATAGCCGAATACCAGATAAGTCTCACCACTCCTTGATACAAGATCAGCAGTAATTTCATCGTTCTTGCGAATGAAAGAGCGATTGGTCAGCAAGTCCTGAGGCGGATAGCCGGTCACCGCCATTTCCGGAAAGACTACCAAGTCTGCTCCTTGCTTTACGGCTTGCTGATAATAATCCAAAATCTTCCGGCGGTTATTCTCAAAATCACCGACAGTAGTATTAATCTGACAGAGGGCTACATTCATCGATACTTAATAAACATCAATATAGAATGTCGAACTCTCGAAATTGGTTCATGAATCCGCCCCACTTGACATCCACATTCTCTACTCGTGCATTGGCCGGTCCGCTTTTGAGCTCTTCGGCGAGCTGTTCGATACGGACTTTATTCCCTTCTACATGTGYTGAAACCGAGCCGTCACGCTCATTCTTTACCCAKCCGTAAAGTCCCAAATCATCTGCCCATTGGCGTGTAAAATACCTGAAGCCTACTAACTGTACTCTACCTGTCACTCGAAACTTGGCACTGACATTGTCGCTCATATCAACTCCATGATCCTATTTACTGCAGCTTCCGGGCCTTCAACAGCAACAACTCCTTCAATATCCCACGTTCCCAATCCAACYACSGGTTTSCCCATGCGCAGCGTRTGRCCGATTTCTGAGAGYGTCCCGTACGAACCATCAATGGCAATGGCGCCTTGAACTGAATTGGCAATMATGACATTCCGAGCACTGCCAGCTCCCGTGGMAACCGGAATGGTGAGAAACTCGTTTCCCGAACCGGCATCCGCTTCCGGCAGTATTCCTACCACAGTGCCGCTCTCTTCAGAAACACCCCGGCTCACCGCCTCCATAACGCCGGTCAGACCACCGCAGTAAATAATCACTCCCCGCAGTGCTAACAGTCTTCCAATCTCACGTGCTTGCTCATAAACTTCAGCCGAGCAATCCGCCCCGCCGTAAATGGCTATGCGTAATGCTGTAATTAAGGCTCCAGCCGCGTCAGTGTTCTTGGAAATGGAATAGTCTCTCGAATGTGAGGCAACCCGCAAATCCAGGAAACCAGACGTTCAATGCCTAGACCAAAGCCGGAGTGAGGTACAGATCCATACTTGCGGAGATCAAGATACCATTTAAAGTCGTCA
>NVVH01000058.1 GCA_002402135.1 Fidelibacterota bacterium
ATAGGGTAGAGGCTCTCCAGGAATCCGATGAACTCGCGCTTGATGTTGCGCGAGACATGAACAGACTCTTGGAGGGACTGCCCGAGCGACTCCGTTTGCTGGAGGAGCGAGTCAACGCCGTACAAGGAACATCTGCCGATGCTAAACGCCGATGGTTGCGAGCGGAGGCGGAGTACTATTTATCGGTTGCCAACACAGAACTGATCTTAGGTGGTCGTTGGCAAAACGCAATTGATGCTCTGGAGTTTGCCGACGGCAAGTTGCGCGAGTTGGGAAGCCCATCTTTCAGTGGGGTGCGTCAGCTGATCTACGAAGAATTGCAGGCACTTCGTGGTGTGCAGTTGCCTGACGTAGAAGGCTTGAGTTATAGCCTCGCACGACTTGCTGACGGAGTTGAGTCGTTGCCGCTGGGTGCTGTTGTGCCGACGAGCCCCGTAACCGATGAAGAGATGCTTGAGAGTGCTGAGCCCGGGTTGAACAGAATCTGGCTGAGCCTGAAACAGGCCATCACAGGAATGATTAGTGTTGAACGTGGCGATGGTTCATTGTACCGAGCGCTTACAGTGGAGGGGCAGGTGCTGGTGCGCAGGCGGCTCTCGAGGCCATCAACGGCAGCGAGCATGACGGACGGACCCTGAAGGTTGACGCCGCCCAGGAACGGGCGCCAAGCCGCGACAACTACTGAGTCAAACAGTCGCTTTTTTCGCACGACGGCTACCTGAAACGAGCTGCCCAGCGTGAGCTGGGCCGGTTTCAGGCAAGCCCGAAATTAAGGGTATGCAGCGCTTCCGCTGAGACTGGGGATTTCCACCCTAGTCGAGATAGAAACAGACCTGTTTGCGTCTGGCCCAGCCTGAGCTGGGGCAGATCGCTGCCAACGGACAAACTCGAAAGAACCAGAGCTTACGCTAGTCAGATAGTTTCCGTCCTTGCCAGGACAGACGCAGATCTATTTGCGGTCGGGCCGACGGCCTGATAGCAGTAATGACTCTTAGTAACCGGCGGGCTGAACACCTCGAAGTGGTACCTTCCGCCGCCGAAGCGGTTTCTGGCGCCACTATAATTCTCGGTGCGTACACCCCGGTCCTATCGTCCCGTCTTCTACGGGCGTCAACGTGCCTCGTCTCGGGGTGGGTTTCGAGCTTAGATGCTTTCAGCTCTTATCCCTTACAGCGTGGCTGCCCAGCAATGCCCTGTCGGACAACTGGTAAACTAGTGGCTGCGAGCCCCCGTTCCTCTCGTACTAAGGGGCCCTTCCCTTCAGGCACAAAACGGTCCCAGCACATAGCAACAATCCTGTCTCACGACGGACTAAACCCATCTCACGATCCCTTTTAATGGGCGAACAACCCCACCCTTGGGTGCTTCTGCACACCCAGGATAGAGAGAGACGACATCGAAGTAGCAAGCCTGGAGGTCGATATGGGCTCTTGCTCCAGACAACTCAGTTATCCCCGGGGTAACTTTTCTGTTATCAACCGCCCCTACTAACGGGGCTGGTTGGTTCGCTAGGTCCTGCTTTCGCATCGTGGTTTGTTGTGATGCCAAACCACGTCAAGCCAGCTTTTGCCCTTGCACTTTACGGTAGATTTCTGACCTACCTAAGCTGACCTTTGAGCTCCCTTGTTATTTTTTCGAGGGAGTGGCGCCCCACCCAAACTGCCCACCTATCGGTGTCCCCCCGAAGGGGTTTAGCGGGACGAATCGTAAAGGACGGTGTTTCATCKTTGCCTCCACCTGAGCTGGCGCCCAGGTTTCGATGGCTCCCGTCTACCCTGCACATTACAACTCGTACCACAACGACAGGCTGCAGTAAAGCTCCACGGGGTCTTCGCTTGCGGCTGGGACGTACTGGACTGTGCGCCAGTACGTCAATTTCATCGGGCTCAAGGCAGGGACAGTAGAGCTCTCGTTAGGCCATTCGTGCAAGTCGCCAATTAAGCGACAAGGTATTACGCTACCTTAAGAGGGTCATAGTTACCCCCGCCGTTTAGCGGTCCTTCGTCCGGGTGAAACCGGGTTTCAGATACCGCCACTGGGCAGGATTCAGCGGCTATACACATCCTTACGGACTAGCAGCCACCTGTGTTTTTAGTAAACAGTCGGAGCTCCCTGGTCACTGCGACCAGCCTTCTGCAAGGCTGGCACCCCTTCTACCGAAGGTACGGGGCCAATTTGCCGAATTCCCTTGCCTTGATTATGCCGCGACGCCTTAGGCTACTCACCTAGGGGCACCTGTGTCAGATCTCGGTACGGACAGTCAGYACGGCTCCARCTCCCTTTTCACGGACACCAGGATAGAACGGAAGCGAAATACTCCGCCTCCCGRCCGCTTAGGTCGCTTCTCACCATTACGGTTCTCCACGACTTTATCGCGATCAGCAACACTCCGACAGGAGTGCTCCGTCGCACCCGATGTGTCAAGAACTGGACAAAATACGGACTGGTGCAGGAATATTAACCTGCTTCCCTTTCGATTTCTCCTGTTAGGGGAAACCTTAGGACCGACTAACCCTCGACTGATGAACATCGTCGAGGAACCCTAGCCCCTACGGCGGACGGGATTCTCACCCGTCTACGCTACTACTCTTCCCATGATTATCATTCGAACGCGGTCCACAGGAACTCACGCCCCTGCTTCCATCCACGCACGACGCCTCTCTACCGCATCACCTTTCGGTGGCCCGAAGTATCGGTGAACCGCTTAGTCCCGTCCATTTTCTGGGCCCAGAAACTCGACTGGTGATCTGTTACGAACTCTTTAAAGGATGGCTGCTTCTAAGCCAACCTCCCAGCTGTCTCTGCCGCCAGACACCATTTGTTCTTTAACACTTAGCGGTTACTTTGGGACCTTAACTTCGGTCTGGATTGTTCTCCTCGCGGACACTAAGCTTACCCCAGTGCCCTCACTGCCCCGCTTCTGCGACGGACGCACATTCGGAGTTTGACAGCATGCCRARRRCTYTCGCYYCYTAAACACGCAATCAGTGCTCTACCGCACGCCCCGTCTCCACGGAGGTCTGCCTKCGAGCAGTTTCGAGAGGAACCAGCTATTRCCGGCCTAGATTGGTCTTTCGCCCCTATACCCAGGTCATCCGAACGATTTGCACATCAGTACCGGTGCGGGCCTCCACCCCCCTTCCGGGGGGCTTCACCCTGCCCAGGCATAGATCGACCGGCTTCGGGTATCCATCCACTGACTCCGAGCGAGCACACTCCGTCCCTTGCAATGCTGCGGACTGTCGGTTTCCCTGCGGCTTCGCACTTRCGTGCTTAACCTTGCCAGTGAAAGAAACTCCATGGGCCAATTTTCGAATCGGACGATACGACGCCGGTCAGCAGTNGGTGTTACCGCYTCTTCCCTTGCACGCCGTATCAGTCTGTAACCACCTGATTTCAGGGTCTTTCTATTCTCCCGCTAGGGATGCTTTACAACTTTCGCTCACGCTACTAGTACGCTATCGGTCTCGGTCTGTATTCAGGGTTGGAAGTTAGTACCTCCCGTCTTCACGCGCGATATCCAACGCACGCTACTCTTGGGTCCCGGAAATCGTCCTGCTCTCTTTCTCCTACGGGGCTGTCACCCTCTCTGGCACCGGCGTTCCACACGAACTTCGGATATGAGAGTTAGGACGTAACCGGGCCATCCACATYTCCCGCAACTCTCGCTGCGGGATTCGGTTTGCCCGTAAAGGGGTGTTCGATCGCCTTTACTTACCCCATCTCGTTTGATTTCTTTTCCTGCCCCTACTAAGATGTTTCAATTCGGGGCGTTCCCCATCCTGTGAAGGATTAGACTTAGGTCTGGGAAGTCCCATTCGGCAATCTTCGGATCAAAGGTTCCATGCGCCTCCCCGAAGCATATCGCTGCTTGGCACGACCTTCTTCGGCAACCGAGCCCAGTCATCCACCAGGTGGCGTAGTAACTGCTTATAGCCATCGGCCCGACTTTCGCCAGGTCTGCGTCTGATCTGACTKTCATTRGCCCACTWCGTACCGGATGAGGTACTCGAGCCTGRGTCACTTCCCCGGCCTAGGACGGCAGGACGGGTGCACTGTTGGWGCCCTGCCATACCTYKCGGTAGGACGNGGGAGTCGTCGCAAAAAGCMGGGGTATATAAGGCTGYCCWNGSCMGWKRTCYTACGCGKGTGYGWGAYGCYSNCAWAKTCWCNNTCAAAANAATTKTNGAAKTTACTTTTTATAAAACCCCGCAGTGGCGGYAGTATGGAACTGGGCGCCTCCCTYGGATATRCCTTCATCWTGCTGGGCATCCTGCTCTTCGTCATCGARACCTTYCAGCCCGGCTTCCTGCTGGCGGTGCCGGCGACGGTGCTGCTGGTGCTGGGGCTGCTGWTGATAGTAGCACCCRRCATTGTCAACAGCTGGATGGCACTGCCTATAATCCTGGTCGTGGGATGCGTGACTTTCTATTTCACCCTGAAGTTCTACCAGTCGCTGGCACCGCCTGACTCGCCGCCCATCGGGTCGCTGAGGGTACACATCGGCAAGGAAGCAAAGGTCGTCAAGGCGGTAGTGCCAGGAACCATCAAGGGCAAGGTGCGACTGGGAACTATTGAGTTCCGCGCCAGTTCCAGCACTGACATTTCTGAAGGGAGTCTGGTCAAGGTCATCGACGTTGACGGGATTCACCTTATAGTAGAAGCAATCCAATAAGGAGAAAAAATGAAAATAGAGAAACTGTACGTGCTGGCCTGCACTGCCCTGATAGCCCTTTTGGCCCTCCCCGTTGCTGCCGCTGCCGAACACGATGACGGAGGAGGTGGTTTGGGATGGCTCTTCTTCGGATTCGTTATCCTGTTAGCGCTGACCGTCGTGGTCCTGTTCGCCGTTATCCGGCAGGTTAACGCATACGAGATTGGCGTGAGGTTGCGACTGGGAAAATACCATGACATGCTCAACCCAGGCTGGAACTTCGTGATTCCGTTCCTAGACCAGGTCACCATGGTCGACCTGCGGACGCAGGTGCTGGACGTCCCGCGACAGGAGGTCATCACCAAGGACAATGCGCCCACAATGGTCGACGCGGTCATCTACTTCCGGGTCGCTGACGGGAAGCGCGCTATCCTCGAGGTGACGAGCTACCGGCAGGCAATCATTACCATGGCACAGACCACGCTCAGGGCGGTCATTGGTGACATGGAACTGGACCATGTGCTCGCGAACCGCGACAAGATTAACCTCGGCCTGCGCGACCGGCTCGACATCGAGACCGATAAATGGGGCGTCAAGGTCGAGAACGTCGAGATTCGCGAGGTGGACCCGTCGCCCAACGTCAAGCAGGCGATGGAGGACCAGACCGCTGCCGAGCGCAACCGGCGGGCAAGCATCCTGCGCGCTGACGGAGACAAGCGCTCCGCCATCCTGAACGCCGAGGGCGACAAGCAATCACGCATCCTGGAGGCCGAGGGGCTGCGGCAGGCGCAGATTCTGGAGGCACAGGGACAGCGGACCGCGCACATCCTGCAGCAGCAGGGTGAGGCGCAGGGGCTGCGCATCATCTCAATGGGCGCCGCTGCACTGGACTCGAAGGCACTTACCGTACTGAGTCTTGATACGCTGAAGCGGCTGGGCGAAGGCGCGGCCACCAAACTGGTATTCCCCTTCGAACTCACCAAGCTGATGGAAGGTGCCGCCGAGTATGTCGGCGCGGCGCGTGCAACACCCGACAAGGAAATCTCGCAGGTGGCTGACGTCGAAAAAGCCCTGGGCTCAGCGGACGACATCCTCGGCCCGATTCCAACGGCCGAGGAGATGGCCAAGGAAATGCAGGAAATCAAGGCCGAAGTCACAGCTGCTGCGATGCTAACGACTGCTTCCACCGAAGCCCCCAAAGAACTGAAAAAGCAGCCGGAAGAGTAATCTCCCCGCGGCGGGTGGCGCGGCGTGG
>NVVH01000018.1 GCA_002402135.1 Fidelibacterota bacterium
CCGTTATCCCGGATAGTCCAGTTTCGCAGGTCATAACTTTCAGCATCAGCGTTGTAAATCTCAAACCATTCACCATAGGAATCACTTACAGCGCTTGGGTTCTGCATAATTTCAGTGACAATAATATTCTCGTCAGCCCCCACATCACTAATGAACTCTATTTCAAGGTAGACAGGGAGGTGATCAGACGCATCTACAAGTGCATCTGCAACACTGGCTGGTACAGCGTCGTTGCTGCCGTAATTAATAGCTTGATTTAAGTGGTTGCCGTCGTTTCCAACGGACACATACGACTCTTCCACATAGTTCAAACTCGAGTAAACCAGCACACTATTCGAAGCGAGTATGAAATCAAACCGGTCATCGAGACCGCCATACCATTGACCGCCGTAATCCCCTCTAGAGGATTGAGTATGGACATCAGCGTAGGCATCGTTATCATGCCAGTAGCCAATTTCATCAATGGGATCGAAGAGCTGGCCGTTGTTTTCAGTTTGTGATTCGGTGAGACGTTGAAAACCCCCCTCATCGGAGTAGTAGAAATTGAAATCTCCTAGTACAAAGAAGTGAGCATCATAATYGARCCCATTCAGATAATYYCTRAGGTTWTCKGCYTCCTSTTCCCGRTCAGCCCTATCWTCACTTTGGTTACCTGCTTTSAGATGGACRCCRTAAAGTCGRAAYTCTTCTCCTGTWGCCAAATGARTTAWCACGCACTCTAAAGCGTCACGATGACCMYAGTTGGAGGTGATGTCTATGGTGGTAACRCTCGTAACATCRAARATATCYGGYTTGWAGWAAAGTGCGATATCTATRTCCGKCGAGCTCTGGTCCACGAATGCACCTTCGTAYAGGTCCGCCTCGTTGAAGTTCAGAACATCATCCAAGAAATGATTGAATCCCGTATCCCCGTTTACCTCCTCAGCCATGATGATATCCGGCTCTGTATACTCGATGACCGTGCGCAAATCATCTTCCCGGGAATTATCGCCTGAGCTGGTGCCCTGATAGTTCAGGATGTTGTACGTCATCAATCTGGCGTTGTAGAAGGTCTGGGGAGACAACGGCACCATACCTRCTGCCAAGAGTAGAATTACAATGGATTTAATGTATCTTAACATACAATCTCCCGTTTAGTGAATAAGAAATTACATTACCCGATGAAGTGATGTTGTGATTTTCTGCACTTACCTGACGGCAGCTGAAGCATAACCAAAATGGATCCCCTGTCGTTTCAGTACGGGAATTTCCTCTTTGATGGCCTGCAGTGTTTTTTTTCGTGGATGGCCAATMCCTATRGCTACYCCYTCRRTYTTGGCKATWYKTGCYAGTWRCTGAATTTGCTTCCGGATATAACGAACACTGTTTTCATTATCGAGGAATATTCGACGGTGATCAGTTGGTACTCCTGCAGATCTCATTACTTTCTCCGCCACCGTTTCTTTTGTCGTTCTGCTATCAATAAAGTACTTCCCCAAACTTTTCAATTCATAGGCAAGTATCTGCATAATTCGTCTGTTTTCTGTGATTAAGGATCCTTGATGATTGTTCATCCCCTTCGCCTGAGGAAGTTCGAGAAAAGCAGCACGAACCCGAGAACGAATCTCATTGTCACTCATAGATTTGGTGATAATAAATTTCTCCTCACCTGCTCGCCGATCATGAGTTTCCATAGGCAAATGAACTATCACCTGATGCCGCGCTTCATATGCTAATTTGGCAGCCTGTTGTGAGTAGGGATGCCCCGGTAGAACTGAACAGGTAATGGGAATATCCAAATCTATAAAACCGCGTACTTCGTTAGAAAGGTTGTAACCAAAATCATCAATTATAAAACAGATGACCCCGTTGACAGGAATCTCTTCCGAAGGCGTGTCCTCAGTAACTTCCTGCAAAACCCRATCCTCTTTTAAGTTGTTATACAGAATGAMGGTAAGTAGTCCGACTACAAGGAAAAATAGTGATGAAAGACYCTTGTCTGCTTTCTTGGTCACGGCAACGTCATTCTCAAACTGATTAAATGAGGAATACCCAACTGGCTGGAACTTATTTCTAAGCTATAMTCCACGACRAACCGACGAAAAGTCAATCCCATGCCAGCTGAAACTGCWGACACCTCCTGAGAAATTCTTGACCCTATGGATAGACGAAAATTGCCGATCTCACTTTCTCCTCCAATCCTGATTACCGTGCCGTGAAGTTCCGACACCTCTCCACCAAGCACGAAGGAAGTTTGAAGCGCCTCCCACTGAACGCCAAACAACCTGTCAGTATCCAGAGTAACACCCAAGACTGCTGTGGTCGGCAATTCAGGAGGAATTGAATCGAGATCAGTCATAGAGCCGAGGTTCAAAATAGCTCCGCCGATGAGGATTTTATCATTTGCAAGAGGAAGCAGCACGCCAGCATCTGCTGCCCAGCCCGAAGATTTATATACATACGTATCCATGTAAATACCGCGCAGAGATAACCCAACTTGCAGATTTTGAAATTTCTGCCCCCAAGTAGCTTCCAGCGTTGTTCCGCTGGCTGCGAAAAGAGCTATATAATCATCTGTCGGTGTGTCAGTCCGAAGCTGAAGATCAGACACATCCATATGCCTTACACTCAATCCAAGCGAACCTTTTCCGAAAGGCTGCACCATAAGAGCTGAACTGCCGGTAACACCTGCGAACCACGAAGTGTAACTGAAGAATATTTGATGAGAAGTACCAACGATAAGCGCTGGATTTCCTCGGGAGAGACTCGCATCACCCAAGACAGAAGCAGTCCTGCCCCCCAGCGCAAGCTCACGAGGGCTGTAGGGAACAGTCAGAAATGACGTGCCGATAGCTTCAGCTGTCGTGACTGTTAGGATAGTAAAAATTAAAGCTCGCGAAAAGTGAAAACAATATTTCATTAAAAGGTAAATACGTAAGTGAAGACATGCGAAATCCCCTCACCACGTTTTCCTAGAACGAATGCATAATCAACGTAGCTGTCGTCCCGGTTGATAAGAGAATAGTTTAATCCAGCGCCAGCAGAAGGCATAAAATTATCAATACCTCCGCGGAGAGCAACTCGTGGATTAGCAAAGAATTCTAAACCAGCCCTTATGCGGTGAGCGGAGCTGTATTCCCAATCGGAAATAATGCTATAATCCCCAATTACATCAAAATCCTTCAAATGATAAACCAATCCCGCTCTAATCCACATAGGAAATTTATCCTGATACGTCCTCCCCTCATCTTCGAACAATTCAGCTGTATTCCAATTAAAAGCTGTACTGAGGTCTTGAAGAACTAAGCCAAACTCCATTTTGGATGAGCGGCGGATGAGGAGACCAATATCAAATCCAGTCCCCCGGCTTTGTCCTTTACTGTTCATGGGAAGGGATTGATACAGAAGTTTCACATTCACTCCTACGCTGACTCCTTCCATAATCTCATTTGCGAAACTGAAAATGATAGCATATTCAGCAGTGGAAAGTGTCTCGGTCTGATGCCCGGAACCGTCACGACCGTCAATATTATCTACTCCTGCCCGGAGGATACCCAACCCGATACCTCCTGTGGGAGGCAAAGCTGAGGCGGCAGTTATAGAAATCAAATCTCTATCCAGCGGTAGAAAATGATGAAACATAGACAGATGCCGCTTATCGAGAAAAACCAGTGCAGCTGGATTGTGGAAAGCGGCCCATCCCGGGTCAATCTCGGCAGTTAATCCACCGCCGAGAGCCATGGACCGTGCGGTAGTTCCCAAGCGAAGATATCCACCTGCGTAACCTCCTATATCTCCGGCTATGACCAAATTCACGCTTAAAACAACTGATATTAAGAGTCGACGAATCATTTCAATACGATTAGTTTGACCCAATGATCTTCATCATCATAAGTCAGGTTGCAAAAATAAGGTCCATTGGCTACAGGTCGTCCGTTGCTGTCTTTTCCATCCCACTTAAGAGCACCTTCATCTTTGTTTAACCAGTGATCGTAGTCTGTCACTTTCTCCATAGCGAAATTGTAGATAGCCACTTGTATAAGTTGTGATTTTCTGGCTGCATGATGAAAACGGACGTAACCGTCTCCATCCAAAATATTATCCGAGTAAGGTGAAAAGGGATTGGGATAAGCATAAACCTGTAGGGGTGTCATCTCGGTTCGGWATATCCGCCAGATGGATTCATTGCTGTTGGGATCGGGTGTTCTTGCCAGTCCATCCGGAGTCCCTACCCAGAGCGCCTGACCGTAATAAGATCGTCTRTCGTGAACAGCAGTGTWGACRGTGTTACTCAAAATTTCATCACTGTTTTCGGCATCTCTGGCAGGCTGATAGAGAGCAAARTTTACTCCGTCTTTCGATCTCCAAAGTCCGTTTTGAGTAGAAACATACACAAGGGTATCATTGGCAGAGACATTGTAGGCACGTTCGCTGCGAAGAGCATCCACGGAAATCCAGTTTTGACCATCATCGGGAGTGTAGCTTATTCCGTTGACTTCACCTTCTTCATCCGCTCGGAGAGTTACAGCCCAAATCCTTCGCTGACCGTTGAATTCCTGTTTCGCCATTCCTACTACCCAATTCCCTGAAATGCCGTCATTCGGATACCAGAAGTGAGTCCAATCTATACAACCCATATCATCAAGAATTCCATGGTTGATTCCTTTTGCCGTACCTACCCAGACAGTGTCGCCGTAAGCCATCACGGAAAAGACTCGGTGGTTTCGGTTGCCCCCTTGTGCCGGTTCTTGGGAGTTTAGTTCAAATCCGGAATTATCACCACCGCAGAGAAATTCAGACTTTGAGTCTTCCGGCAAAGGTACTCGTTCCCATCCGGCAGAAATATTAGATCGGTCAAGTCGCCGGAGACCACCATAAAAAGATGCAGCCCAGAAGTAGTCACTCGTTATCGCAAGGTCGTAGATGATGTTGCCGATGGTCAAAGTGATGGGGAATGCCGACAGGGTTTCCCCATCCCAGAAAAAAGTCGTATCTGCTGTGGAATCCTTCGGTTGAGCCAGATAGAGCCAGCTTACATTTGAGGTGTCATCCGCGCTGTAGTTGATAGCCACTCCGTCACCTTTTGTCTCTTCGTCTCCATTGGCGGTGGTATCCGAGGCGAAGGCGACGATTACTGTATCCCCGCTGGCAGCAATGCCTGAGATGGCTGCTTCAGGTAAATCCGTTGATGACTGACCAGAAGTGACAGAAGACGAAGTGCTGAAAGTTGTCGCCGACAAGCTGTCTCGCATAACAGAGAGCCCCCGGCCAGTTCCGAGCCATACGGCGCTGTCACCTTGAGTAACAATATCGATAATTACATCGCTCTGCAGTCCGGCGGATGTGGTATTATCATAGGGAGTGCCTCTCATCATAAAATCTCGGGGAACAGGCATCTGAGCGTAAACCGCTCCAAAAAATATCAGTGCTAACGCTAATGATCCTCTGGATTTCATTGAACAACTACCGTTCTTGAGACAATAGGGCTGAAGTTGCCTCCCCAATCCTGAGCTTGAAACGTCCAGACATACATTCCGGTTGGAGTACTGTTGTCGTAAAAAATTACATAAGCGTAGGTGCCATCATCCTTAACTGCATCTCCACTCGTCAAAGTAATCAAGTCAGATTCATAGAGGATTACCTCCCCGCCATCATCGTACAGATAGATGTAGTTGCCGTTGTTGGCGTAAGTGCCGTCGGGTTTCAGGGATTTGTAAGCCACCCATTTTATGTCATCCAGCCCATCTGGATCGGAAACCATTACCCTTAACGTATCGAATGCAAAATCAGACACCGGTAGAGTCAATGTATCCGGTACTATGAGCGAATCAATCTTCGGCATAATGTTACCCAAACTAAAGGAATCAATCTCAGTTACAATCTTGGTTCCATACGTTGCCATCACCTTTAGATAGACTGTACCGGTATCTCCGTAAGAGAGAGAATTGTTCAGTGAGCTGAGGGTAACCTCCCGGGAATAACGACCATCTTCAGACAGGATATCGCCCTGAACCCCCGTATCGTACAGCAACACAGAATCTGGCGATGTCAAACTGAATCCTGATTTGGCATACCAGACCATGTAAGCTTCTGTAAAACCTGAACCGTTGTAAGATGCTCGAAAATCGGCTGCCACAAAAATAGCAGAGTCGTGCTGGAGATATGTAAAACCGATATTGCTGATGGGCTCAACAGGCSCAGACGTTTCGGAATCGTAGGGATTATTCACACATGAGGCAGTAAAAATCGCCATAAATATCAGGAGAAGAAAATGACGGGGTTTCATAGCGCAGTGAATATAAATGTCTCTTCGTAGTCTGACAATCATTTATCTCTAACCTTTTTATAGACGTGGTTAAGAAGTAGAGTACCTACTTGCCAAAGGCTTTCTGCACTGCATTTTTCGGGAGAGTCTTCAAGTGTGTGCCAGTAATTTTGATAGCGGTTTGGATAGTCGAAATCAATGATATTCACTGCAGGAATCCCAGCCTCTTTATACAGTACTACATGATCATCTTCCACCGGCTGCCCCCGTCGGGATTTAAATGCAGAAAGTCCGAGATTTTCCGCYTCATCCCACAACTCCCAGACGAGCTSGGGAGCCTGCTGAATAGAGTKCCACTCCATGGGRAGAWCAAGTTCAGCGTCTCCTACCATGTCAATAAGGATACAATATTTCGGRGGRTTCACTGGCAGGTTACGAGCGAGATACCGGGAGCCGTTGAAGAAATATTCCAGATCACCTGACTTCCCCATATCTTCACCATCCAGAAAAATCAGATCGATCCCAACAGGTAGCGGATTCGAATTTAGATGATTTGCCATTTCCATTAAAACTGCCACTCCACTGGCGCCGTCATTGGCACCAAGGATAGGAGTCTTCCGATACTGTCGATTCCGATCTCGGTCTGCCCATGGTCGTGTATCCCAATGTGCGGCAATCCAGATCCTCTCCTTCAGCTCTGGTTGGAATTGTGCTATAATATTTGTCAATTCCCAAGCCTTACCGACGTAAGGATCTGTGTAGGTGAAAGTCTGATTGATTACTGTATCAGCCAGTTGCTGCACATGATTTAAAATATATTCCAGGCAGTCAYCGTGTCCGACAGAACCCGGATTACGTGGACCGAAATTACATTGATCTTCCAGGTAACTGAACGACCGYTCACCATCAAATTCCGGAATCTTTTGTGACCACACGTTCTCCCCCGCCATAAAAAATACAGTGGCGATAATTAACATCTTATAATGTCTAAAGTCCAACGTCTACATCTATCCTTGTATCGCTATATTCACATCAAATCCGAAATCTCTATCTATCTTACGGCCCACGGTTTGAGCTTCACTCTCTCTATACTCATACCAGATTCCACCTGTTACTCTTTTGGTAAATGAGTATGTAATTTTAGGCGATAACTTCCAAGATTTTTGCCATCCGGTAATGGGGAGTTTCCCGGTAGTTCCTTCCCTTTGGCGTGTTTCTGATGATGAGTAGTCCACAGTTAGTGTGAAGTTWATAGTGTTTTCGAGRTTAAAGTCCCGGAAAAATAWAATAGGGATTTTCAGACCGCCCTTATGTGAATAATTGGTTGAAGCTGTCCAGGTCTTGTCAAGATTCACTCGAGTGCTGTTTAGTCCACCGAGAGTATTGGCAATAGATTTTATATTAGAATATCGAGTAGTCAGAGAAATGCCTTTTACCAGCGTCATGGAGATTCCTACTAATGGTGAAAAAGATGCTGTGTATTTAGAAGAACGGAGTTCATTGTTTTGCCAAGATTGAGTCTGTTTCCCAGAGAAAGAGTGGTCTAGCGACGCACTTTTCGCAACCCATTTAATGAGGGGCCATTTCTCAACTCCTGACCAGCGTAACGTCCAACTGGGGAGTGCCAATCCTTCATCACCTGTGTCTCCCAGTGGTACAAAATCCTGAGTCATTGAGCGCGTCTCAACATTGTTACCATCCACACTCCAAGATTGATTATTAGCGTAATTGAATGTGGTGGTAATCTTTCGAGTAAGCGAAAGCCCTGAACGGAGTGTCATGTCTTTCTGCCTGCTGAAAGAACCGGTATTCACACCTACATCACTACTGGAATTAAGACCCAACTCATCTGTAAAACCTAACCGGAACGGTATACTGGCTGTTCCTGAGACAACTTTCATTGAATCTCCTGACCAGACTGAATCTATAACTCCTAGTGCATTCAGAGATCTGCTCTCAGAATAGGTAATACTGATGGGATTAATCTTACTGGCACCTTCATAAAGGATGCCCAGAATTTTTTGTAAACCTTCACTTTTTGGCTTTTTCGTCTCTTCTTCCTTTTTATCTTTTTGAGCACCTCCTCGTCGACCCCGACGTCGAGTAGAAGAACGGGATTTTTTCGGGGGACTATAGACTGCTTCAATAATCGCTTT
Source organism: Fidelibacterota bacterium (assembly GCA_002402135.1). Classification (GTDB taxonomy): domain Bacteria; phylum Fidelibacterota; class Marinisomatia; order Marinisomatales; family UBA2128; genus UBA2128. The sequence continues at coordinate 8,401 of NVVH01000018.1, forward strand.
CGGCGAAAGTGTTAGAGATGATGAAGTCCTAGCCTGAGATGTAATATTTGCACCCTCATGYWYRYYRWYAMTRKRNGTMSKWSYRYCKAWAANCTSSMSSWMTAKTTYNGAKAWGKKTTCWAYMATGAAAAGATTGCTGGTGTGAAATTCGTACTAAAGCTTTCTGTTACATCGGTTACGATGCCTGATTTCATCTCCCGAATAGCATCCAGATGTCTTGCCCTGTACATATCCATATCACTCTTCATCGTCTTGGAATAGTTTGTGTTCAAGTTATCCAAAATTTTATAACCGGCTTTGAATGTTCTGTTAAGACCAAGATTATAGGATGCTGGGACAGATTCCCCCACCCGTTTTGTTGTTTCCGAAAACGTCTCAGATGCCCTTAAGGAAAGATCTAGTGAGGAAGGAGTGTAATATAGGTGAGTGTCTCCTATTTTAGGCCCCAGCCAAGGAATCCCTTTTAGAAATTTCAAAGGAGTCCAGTAGTTATCCCTACCAAATCCCAAATTGTAGCTGACATTGCCGTTGTAATTTCGATTGGCACCGATTTTCTGCTCATTCGAATCCCAGCTGTGAGATCCGGAAAAACTTCCTTTAAGCCTATCTATCGTATATTTAGAGAAGAAGTTATCAGACTTTGTAGATTTAGAAAATGACGTAGAAAGAGACATCTGGCGACTCTTGGTCAATAGACTATCCGGAGCATTTTCCTGATTAAGAAGCACATCGGTTCCGGGTGAATATTTTGGTGTTGTCACATTTCCTTTGTATCCAAAATTTACCGGAATACTAAAACCCCACGCTTGAGGTAAAAGTTTGTTCAGATTAATTCTACTGTCAAACCTGAAACTCTCTCGAGTAGAAAGACGTCCCGAACCAAACTGTTCCTGTAGAGTGTGAAAGTCAGCGCCTTCCCTGGTATAGGTCATGGTAGCACTACCAAGATCCGCCAGGATAAGGGATGATTGCAAACGCATGGCTGTTCCTCGATCCTTTCGAACGTTAGAAAGGCGGAGCTCATCCACAAAAACTTCTCCACTTACAGGTTGCGAACTATTTCGGTTTCTAACACCCACTATGAAATATTCTARGCGATTCATTGCCGGATTTCCCTGAATGTAGTAAGTCCGCAACGTATCCGTACCTTCCTGACTTAAACTAACATAMCGGCGAGTAGAATCTGTTACTGTGAAAAGATCATGCGCATTCAACAAATCTACATTGGTGGTATCCTGCAGTTTCAGATTTGTCATGAAGTCGAGGTCAATCGCTATTACATTTCTCCCTCTATCTTCATCCCACTCATCGTAAACCGGTTGACGCACTTCATAGAAGACCTCATCCAAGCCGTCAAAGTTGCCGAACCTGATAAAAAATTCTACATCTGTGGTGTCACTCCAGATGGAACTTCCCTTCCCGTAAGTATAAAGCTTCATTGTTTTGTAAGCCATATAACTTTGAGCCCGATCACCAGTAAGTGAAGTGAGATTTTTCTTRGCGGCCCCTTCCTCCTTCGGGCCTAGATYATTGAATTGAAGAACCAGCGACTGCTCCTTCAATCGGATCTGGTTTAGCTGATCAAACTCACCCTGAACTCCCTTGGGTGGTTCGTAGTCGTCGTTGTCTTCGGTATTAACTGTTGTAACCGCGAAGATGCTATCATTGGCCGTATATTCTTGCTCGTTGGGAGACTTTACACCCATTTCCTGCCATTSATTTCCAACCAACTCAATCTTGGCAATTTGAATCTGAGCGTCGTTCTCCACTCCACTTACTGTGAGCCGCATGAATTGGATGGCATCCCATGTGATATTTCCACTCGGTTTCATCTTTCTAAATTCTGACAGCGGAATCCGATACAGTCKCCAGCCGGTAGAGGTCTCACCTCCCTGATAGATTTCCCAATCTTCGCTAGCATCACTCAAATCAATTGATACCGTAAAGTAATCATTATTATAATCTAGGCTCCCCTCTCCGGTGAGATCTTCATCGTCCGGATATCTAGGCTCCAAAGGATGAGCGGCTGTCCCGTTCCCCTGTGTACCGTTGATATAGCGATATTTTGACCGAGTTTCGGCTGCAGTTTCGCTGAAAAACCAGTTGTCGCCATTGGGATCATCCGGATCGATATCACTGCCCATGTAAATGAGATTTGTGAGTTGGAGCGTTAATGCATCAGCATACGTAAGAGTATCCAAACATCCGCCGTATCCGTCTTCGTAGGCATCTTCGCACAAATCCAGACCGATATCTTCCTCGTCCTCCAACATCGTATTACCATAAGATAATCCTTCTAAAGGTTGATCTTCTTTATCGTGTTCACCGTTACTGTTTCTGTCTTCGCTGATGACACCGAGATCTATGCTCATCTTTCCCATCGCTTCATTTGTATTCAGCCAAATCTCAAAAAACTTGCTCTCTGACTGATTATAATCTCCCGAGAATAGCGTGGCTGTAACACTTGCCCAGTTGGAATCCGCATCATCATTTTCGATCTGTTCTTCCCGGCGAGTGTAATCCAGGACCAGCACATCTGTCCGTTCATTCTGAGCGCGAATGCTGGTCTCTTGGTTGGGCCAGATGTCTCGCGTTGAAACTTGATTATACGGATTATACCAAAACATTTTTGCTCGTTTCTGTTCGCTAAGCGRCTGATCAAGGGAATCAACYGGAGCCGCGCCCCTGCTCCAGAATCGATATCGAACAGGCATGCTGGTGGTACGCTTAGCTCCTTCAAAATCGTCAATGAAAGCGACTCCGTTAGGATCACCGGTAGCTTCATTATTCACCGGATTTGGGTTCGGCAGCACATGGGCATACTCACCCTCAATCTTGAACGATGACGGCTTATTCGTCTCAATAAGAGGTAGTTTGTCTATAGCTCGAGTAAGAAGATCAAGTTCCGTTTCAAAACGACCGTTCACATCCCAGATAAAATTCCGAGTGGGCTCGTATCCCACTTCTATCTTTTCATTCATGACAGTCTGATTGAAGTAGAGTGCAGTTACTCCTAAAAACGAATTTTTTCCAAAATCCATTTGCGCCCTTGTGCCAACAATTGTTTTCTTATCAAAAGAGACCAGTTCGTGTTTGTCATACATTATTTCCAATTCTGCGTCGGGGGCATTAATAGCATCCGTCAAAAAGGTTACTGTACCGGTCATGTAATCAATGTAATAATCGGATCCGCGCTGAAGCTGAACATTGTTCAGGAAAACCTGCTCACTTCCTTCCACCAACATAAAACCACCTAAGTTAATTGTAGAGCTGGTGTTGGTATAGGTGGCTTGAATCTCGAATTTGGATTCCGAGCGAATATTTAAACTGTTGGTGCTGTGATACATAAGCGCACTGTCCGGCAATACATTTTGAAGTTCCTCGCTGGGGTTGCCTTCTCCCTCATAATATTCAGAATAATCCAATTCAAACGGGTGAAGCATGGGAAAGATTAACTCACCTGTAGAGTAGTTAATTATGTTAAAATTGCCTGCGTCGATGATATCATCTGAAATCAGATTATTGTTCTGATCTCTTTGATCAAGACCGAAAAGCTTAAGGTAGTTATTTCCATTTCCGTCCATCTCATTATTACCGTATGAGCCGTGTTTATACGTGATTTTTAAGTCAAATCCTTCTTGTTCAATTTCAGTTGTTCCAAGATAATAGACATTTCTGAACATGAGCGGCCATGTGGAGTGTCCTGGATTGGGTGTCTGAGACTTTAACRGCTTAAGTGTGATAGTATCTCCTTCAGCAACGGCTGAACTAAGCTCTCCAACAGTTTTAAATATTTCATCCTCTTCCGGACGGGATAGTGTATAAGAGACAGCAAGAATCTCATTCGTCTGCAGCGGTACCCTTAACCGGATATAGCCGAGATCATCGCTTACATTATAGTCAACATTCCACTCAAGTCGCTCAAAAAACGCTTCTTCCAGTTCAGCAGGCTCATAATCGAAATCATTTGGGTCAGCATATGCGCGACCACGAAAAATACCCGCACCCTGATTCCCTCCAACAGATTTGAACAGATCAATCTCGTTAATCACAATTCGTTCTGCACTGATAACGTGAGCGCCATTTTCGTTCAGCGGATAGAAACTGTTTATGGTAGCCACGCCAGCGGAATCGCCAAAGAAAACTCCGCCATCACGGAAAATTTTATCAAGGAAAAAGTACTGGTTAGTCCTGTACTGATAGTCAGGAATGGTGGCGCCCTCAGACTCGGAGCCGCCCTYRAATTTCTTTTTCTCTTTCTTTGTCTGCTCGATGGATGCAATTGCAGTCACATCAACAGGACCGAATTTAAATACAGACTTCAATCCAAAGAGTCCTGCGTTCTTTCCTGAGAAACTGACATAGTTTGTAGACGGTAATGAAAGGGAGATATTTCCCGCTTCAATCTTCTGCACAATCTCGTTCTCAAAGCCGGTATAGTTTACTCGAATATTGTTTTCCCAGTCAAACTCCCGCTCGCTATCTTGATCCATGAGGATACTAACACGGTCACCGATCTTCCCTTCGATATTCAGATGCTCCTGCTGATCAAACTCCAGATGAGTCGTCTGGGATTCCTGCAGATTGCTGCGTGCCAACGTCTGATCCTGAAACACCATTTTACCCATCACACGAATGTTGCCTCTCAAATTGAGAGAAACACGGCCGGCAGCAGTCTCAACGCCTACAACTTCCCACGATCTGCCTCCTCCAGTCCTTCTTTCATCAGATTTTGCCTTGGCGAGAGAGCTGTATAGATTAGACAGCCTGTCTCTGTATATTCTCTCCTGCAAATAGTGCTCAACGGTCATAGTCAGCGGCATTTTCAGGAAGTAGCCCCCTACGGTTTCGTAAAAGGAGATTGTCTCCCAGTTTCCAGTTATTTCCGCCCATGCATCAAAATCTTCTAATTCTGCCGTGAAAAGACCACGCACTGCATTTGTCGAATCGATGGTAAAGGGAGATGGAAGAGGTATCTTTTCATATGGATCTACCATCCGGTTAGCTTTGAAACCGTGGATGAGAGTTAGCATATGTAGATTGGATATATCCTCTTCGATACGTACGGAATCCGTCTGACCTTCTTCCTGACTGAACAGGCAGACGACCAAGAACAGCGAGATCGTATTGATAGCTCTCCCTCGCCGGAATATCTCGGCGAATTTGAGTGACTTCTGCTTCATTTACCTCTTAAGCTTATGCTTTAGAGAATCCCGGTTACGCGTCCGGGAACAAACGCAGGTAACGATCTTGCTATACTAACTAGCTCCTCTATTTGTTTCCTGAAATGAGGCGGTATCCCCAGAGGTTGGGGACTCAATAAACCGACTCTCCTTTAGAAGTGTAATAAGTTCTTTCATCGCTTTGCTTCTGTGACTCAATTCGTTTTTCTCCTCGCTCGTCAGTTGAGCGTATGTTTTTCCGAGGTGAGGTATTAAAAAAACCGGATCGTATCCGAATCCGTCTTCCCCAAGAGGTGAATCAGTAATAAGTCCTTCTACTACTCCTTCTGAGGTGAGTTCCTTTTCACCATCAATGAAACAAGCCGCTGTCCGAAACCGTGCAGTTCTGTCAGAATACGGCACTTCAGCTAGTTCAACAAGCAATTTATTGATATTATCAGCATAGCTGCAATCTACTCCTGCATATCGAGCAGCATAGACTCCTGGCGCTCCRTCGAGAGCATCAACCTCCAGTCCCGTATCATCAGCGATAGCAGGCAAGCCAAGAATGGTAGAAATTGTCTTGGCTTTAAGTAAGGCGTTTTCCTCGAGAGTAGCGCCTGTTTCCTCCACTTCAGGAATCTTGTGTGCTGGGTCAAATTCGTCCAGAGTTCTGGCTGTGATACCGGCACTTTTCAGGAGTGCCTTAAGTTCCCGAGCCTTGTCTTTGTTCCTCGTAGCTATAATGATCTTTTTATCCATTCGAATTCTATTGATGAATCAGCGGCGGGAAACATAGCAATTCCCCCCTTGCTTAACAAGCAAAATTCGATGGGAAAGACTCCAATTAGCGGTTGCTTTTAGAGGGTGGTAAAAGTAACTTCGTTGCGCTTTTTGGCTCGGTAGCTCAGTCGGTAGAGCAGAGGCCTGAAAAGCCTTGTGTCGATGGTTCAATTCCGTCCCGAGCCACCATCATTATCAAAATAATTACCTGGAAATAGAAATATTTTTACAGCAAATTTTCCTCGAGAAATAGTCAAAAGCAATAATCACAAGAATAAATGGAAAAACAAAAAGAATTCATGAGGGAAGCCATCCGGTTATCCCTTGAAAACGTTAAGAACGGTAATGGTGGACCTTTTGGAGCTGTGATTGTAATGAACGGCAAGATCATTGCCGAAGGGTACAATCAGGTGACCTCCCAGAACGACCCAACCGCTCACGCTGAAATTGTCGCTATCCGGAGAGCGTGCGATACCCTCGATACTTTTCATCTGACTGGCGCTGAGATTTACTGCAGCTGCGAACCGTGCCCCATGTGTCTTGCCGCCATCCACTGGGCGAGGATCGAAAAAATCTATTACGCCAATATCCAGGAGGACGCCCGGCGTATCGGTTTCGATGACCATGCCATTTACGAAGAACTGACCAAAAATAGAAGGGAGAGAAAAATACCCATCGCCCAAATTCTCCCCAAGGAAGGAAAAGCAGCCTTCCGGGCCTGGGAAGAAAAAGTTGATAAAACCCCCTACTAATCCCTTAAATTTAACAAATTTAACCCCTTTTAATATGTCGCACGACATCCACTTCATCCTGAACGATCGGGAGGTTCAGACTGGCAATAATCCTGGTCTCCTTGTACTGGACTTCCTTCGGCAGAACGAAAAACTAATGGGGACAAAAGAAGGGTGCCGGGAGGGAGACTGTGGTGCMTGCGTGGTGATCATCGGCGAACTTGCYRACGGACAGGTCTCCTATAASCCAGTCACCTCCTGCATGATGCCTTTGGGTGAACTCCACGGAAAACACCTCGTCACCATCGAAGGGCTCAACCTCACCGAACTCTCCCCCGTYCAGGCAGCCATTGTGGAAGAAGGAGCARCCCAATGCGGTTTCTGTACACCAGCCATTGTGGTCTCCCTGACTGCCAGTCTCATGGAGGAAGGCTCAGAAATTTCACTGGATTCCGTGATGCGAGCTTTGAGCGGACATCTCTGCCGCTGTACGGGCTACCGGTCCCTTATAGCAAGTGRAAATTTTCTGCACGAATCAGTCGGCAGCAATACAGGCATCGGAAGGCTTCTTGAAAAAGGAATCCTTCCGGACTATTTTAAAGATATTTCTACTCGATTAAACAAAATTCCTCCTCCCAGTTCTCCAGACGGATTCACTGAACAATTTTTCATTGCAGGTGGAACCGACATCTATATTCAGGAAGGAGAAATCMTCCCGGTATCTTCAGTCAGCATTCTGAACCTTTATCCAGAGATGAAGGGAATTACCAGAAAAAACGGACAAATACACATCGGTGCCCTCACAACGTTTGAGGAATTCTCTTCCCATCCGGTTATCACAGATATCATCCCAGAAATAGAAGATTACATGTTCCTGATTGCCTCCTGGCAGATCCGGAACCGGGCGACAGTTGGTGGAAATATCATCAACGCCTCCCCAATCGGGGACATGACCATCCTCCTYCTAGCAATGGACGCGCAACTGGTCCTTCAGAATGGAACGGGATCAAGAACTGTTTTCCTCAGATCCTTTTACAAGGGCTATAAACAGTTAGATAGAAAAGATTCAGAAATCCTTTCGGAAATTCTGATCCCCTCTCCCACACCGGACACTAAAATTCATTTTGAAAAGGTGTCTAAACGGAAGTGTCTCGATATTGCATCTGTAAATCTGGCTGTCACAGTTCAAAGTATTGATGGTAACATTCAAGAAATCGGCATGGCAGTTGGCGGAGTAGCGCCTATCCCTCTTTACCTTCAAAAAACCTGTAAATACCTGACAGGACAACCCCTTTCTATTGAAACTATAGAAAAGGTAATCAATCTGGCTCAGGATGAAATAAGTCCCATTAGCGATATCCGGGGAAGCCAGGCCTACAAACGGCTTCTGACCAGACAGTTATTGATCTCGACCTTTGCAAAACTTTATCCTGAACAGATAACTCCAAAGGMKTTTTATGAAGCATATTGACGCAGCCCTCCACACCCGGGGGGAATCGGAATATGTAGAYGATCTCCCCCAGCCGGCTGAAATGCTCTTCGCGGCCGTTTATGGTTCTCCAACTGCTCATGGGAAAGTCAAGAAGCTAGATTACTCTGAGGCAGAAAAAGTCMCCGGCGTGGTGGCAGTGCTAACAGCCAAAAATATTCCGGGCGAAAACCAGATCGGGCCTATTATCCAAGACGAACCCCTTTTAGCGGAAGATGAAGTCCACTTTGAGGGTCAGCCCATGGCGGTGGTGATCGCTTCCAGTCCTCAGACCGCTCGGRAAGGTGTCAGGKCAATTACTGCAGAAATCAAGGAACTGCACGTTATCACCGATCCAAAGGTGGCCTTTGAAAAGGGCGAGATTATCGATACACCCCGCACCCTGGCCATCGGGGATGTGGATGCGTCCTGGGATAAGTGCGATCTCGTCATTGAGGGGACTTGCGACATCGGTGGGCAGGAGCACGTTTACCTTGAGACGCAAAGGGCACGAGCCATTCCCCTTGAAGATAACGTCATCCGAATTCACGCCTCCACACAAAGTCCCTATGCCAGCCAGCGGGCCGCTGCTAAAATCCTGGGGGTCCGTCATCACAAGATTGAAGTGGACGTCAAGCGGATTGGTGGAGGATTTGGTGGCAAGGAAGATCAGGCTACGCCCATTTCGTGCATGGCTGCCCTGGGTGCGTGGCACACTGGGAAACCTGTGGAGCTGGTTCTGAACCGATCAGAAGATATGCGGATGACTGGAAAAAGACACCCCTACCTTTCCGATTTCAAGATTGGTACTACGAAGGATGGTAAAATCATAGCTTTTGAAGTAAACCATTATCAGAATTCAGGGGCAGCTGCTGATCTCTCTACCCCTGTTCTGGAGAGAACCCTTTATCACAGTACCAATATTTATTACATCCCAAACGCACGGATTTCCGGCGCCTGCTGCCGAACGAATCTCCCGCCCAACACCGCCTTCCGGGGTTTCGGCGGTCCACAGGGGATGTTTGTGATTGAGTGTGCCCTAGAAAAAATCGCCGAAGCCCTCAATAAACCAAAAGTGGAAATTCAGCAGAAAAATCTACTGAAAAAAGGAGACCCATTCCCTTTCGGTCAACGGTACCAGAATAACCATGCACGACAAGCATGGAAGCACGCATTAAACAGTTATAATATTGAAGGAATCCAAAACAGGATTGACAAATTCAACTCAGAACACTTCGACACCAAAAAGGGATGCGCTGTCATGCCTGTCTGTTTCGGCATCTCATTTTCCACCACATTCATGAACCAGGCCAGTGCTCTGGTGCACGTCTACACCGATGGAAGTGTAAGCGTGACCACCGGAGGAATCGAGATGGGCCAGGGACTCAGCACCAACATCGTAAAGATTGCTGCAAAAACTTTTGGAATTGCAACAAACCGCATCAAGCTGGAGAGCACCAACACCACCCGCATTGCCAACATGTCCCCCAGCGCCGCCAGTTCCACCACCATGCTGAATGGCAATGCAGCCGTACTGGCTATTCAACAGATTCTCTCCCGACTAAAAACCTTTGTTGTTGAAGAACTGAATCTTCACGACAAGGACGACATCACAATTTCAGAGGAGAAAATTCTCCATAATGGCAAAAACACCGGCATGACTTGGAATGATTTAGTGCAGAAGGCTTATCTCTCGCGCATTGGACTTTCTGCTCACGCCTTTTTCGCCACGCCGGGCATCTGGTTCGATAAAAAGAAAGAAAAGGGTGAGCCCTTTGCCTATCACGTTGTTGGCTCGGCCATTGTGGAGGTAACCCTTGATTGTATCAGAGGAAGATACGATATCGATTCTGTAAAAATCGTCCACGATTTGGGAAGACCGTTAAATAAACTGGTGGATCTGGGTCAAATCGAAGGGGGACTGGCTCAAGGTTTAGGATGGATGACCATGGAAGATTTACAATACGATGAAAACGGTCAACTGCTGTCCAATGCTTTAGCCAACTACAAGGTCCCCGATGTCTATTTCATGCCCGATGACATACAGGTCAAATTTCTGGAAGATGCTGACAGTGAACTTGGACCGTACGGCTCCAAGGCGGTAGGAGAACCGCCTCTGATGTACGGCATCGGAGCTTTCTTCGCTCTCCGACACGCCATGAAAGCCTTCCGGCCAGACCTGAAATTTCCTCTCACCTCTCCCCTGACGCCCGAGCGGATTCTGATGTCCCTGCATCCCGAATTACTCGAACAAATCGAGGGACGCAAATCCCCGTCCCTCACCCTGGCTAAGGAAACTGTCTAAATTGGCAACCGAACCAGTGAATTCCTTTTGGCAGACAGTCGCCTCTCTGCTGGAAAAGGGTCAGAATGTTTTTCTGGCTCTAGTGGCAGAACATACTCAGCACTCCCCAGGAACAATGGGTGCCAAACTGCTTGTGGCGAAAAATCATGATCCCGTAGGGACCATCGGGGGCGGAATCATGGAGTATAAGCTTGTGAAACAAGCGGGAGATATCCTAGAACGGGACAACTACACCCCTGAAATCCAGACACTTATCCACAGAAAGTCCGGACCGGGAGAAAAATCGGGCATGATTTGTGCCGGAAAACAGACCAATCTCTATTACCTTTGCCATCCTGAAAAAGATGGTGAAACTGTCGAGAGGATCAAACACAATTTAGAAAATGACCAGTCGGCAACTCTTACCATCTCTCCGTCAAGCATGCTTGTAAAAGAGCAACAGCCGGATATCAACAAGCCTCAAATTAAATTATCAGTCAGAGAAAACGGCTGGTTGTACGAAGAGCAGCTCCTGAATTTCAAGAGAATCGCAATTATAGGTGGTGGACACTGCTCCCTTGCCCTCTCACGTGTGATGAAAAATCTGGGGTACGGAGTCTTTGTCTATGAAACACGAGAAAATGTGTTCACCATCACTGAAAACAGGTATACCCGATCCGTCCAAATCGTTGACGATTACCGAGATGCTGCCTCTTTGATCAATTATCCCGAATTGACAAATGTGGTGGTAATGACCACAGATGTGGATTCCGATGTCCAAGGATTGCTAGGGTTGATTGATTTACCTTCTCCTTTTATTGGAGTGATGGGAAGTCAGGCAAAAATAGCCGAAATCCTCAGACGGCTGAAAAGTGAGGGAATTTCTGAAGATCAACTGTCCCACCTGACAGCACCCGTGGGCACCCCAATGACAAGCAACACACCAGAAGAGATTGCCATCAGCGTGGCTGCGCAGATTCTTCAAAAAAGAATTCAACCCACCAACTAAATGCCACACGCCCCTGACTTTGCTGTTACTAGCCAGAGAGTCGTCACTCCTGAAGGCGAAAGGGCGGCGGCTGTACTAATCAAAGGTGAAAAAATTCTGGATGTTGTCTCACAACACAACATCCCTGAAGGTTGTCCTGTCGAAGACGTGGGGAATGATGTGGTCATGCCGGGATTGGTGGATGTTCACGTCCACATAAACGAGCCGGGCAGAACCGAATGGGAAGGATTCGAAACAGCCACCAAGGCAGCGGCTTCAGGAGGCATAACAACTCTTGTGGATATGCCCTTAAACTGCATCCCCGTGACCACCACCCTTGATGCACTAAACAGTAAAATTGCTTCCACTAAAAACAAACTTTTTGTCGATTGCGGGTTTTATGGTGGTCTAATTCCAGGCAACTTGAACGACATTGAACCGTTAGCAAGAGCTGGTGTGCTGGGGTTCAAAACCTTTATGAGTCATTCCGGAATTGATGAATTTCCGAAAATAACAGAAGAAAATATCAGGAAAGCATTACCAATACTTGCTCAACATGGGATTTCTCTTCTGGTTCATGCTGAACTTGAGAACTGTATTGAAAAAACAGAAAACCTTCAAACCTATAAGAGTTATCTGGCAACCAGACCAAAATCGTGGGAAAATGAGGCCATCAAGCTGTTAATCCAGTTGTGCAGGGAGTTTCAAACGCCCATACACATCGTTCATTTATCCTCATCCGATGTCCTAACCGAATTTGCCCAAGCCAGAGAAGAAGGGCTTCCTCTTTCTATAGAAACTTGTCCCCATTATCTCCATTTCACCGCCGAAAACATAGCGGATGGTGACACCCGATTCAAATGCGCTCCCCCAGTTAGAGAAGCAAAAAACCGTGAAAAACTTTGGCAGGGATTACAATCTGGAACCATTGATTTTATTACATCCGATCATTCGCCCTGTACACCTGAGTTAAAGAAAATGGATGAAGGTAGGTTTGAAAAAGCCTGGGGTGGAATATCATCCCTGCAGCTGACACTTCCTGTCATTTGGACAGAATGCATTAACAAGGGATTATCATTGAATCAACTTACAAATTGGATGTGCAGTGCTCCTGCAAAATTTATTGGGATGGACCATCAAAAGGGTCAAATCTCTCTTGGATACGATGCCGACCTCGTCTGCTGGGATCCGGATTCTACATTTCTTGTAGAACCTGCCATCATTAATTTCAAAAACAAATTAACACCCTACGAAGGTGAAGAACTTTTCGGGGTTGTTAAAAGAACCTATCTTCGGGGGAACAAAGTTTTTGAAAGTGGACACTTTGTAAATGATCCCATAGGTAAAACCATCCTTCGCAATCATGCCACCTGAAAAAACATCAAACCTCATCGACCTAGCTTCGGAAGAAAATGGCGGGCGAGCCCTGTTGGCCAGCGATGAATTCTTTGCCCTAAAAGAAAACCTGCTCAGGCCCGGACGAGGTGAGTTCATCCCCGATAAATACACCGACTGCGGTAAATGGATGGATGGGTGGGAAACGCGAAGACGTAGATCGGAAGGACACGACTGGTGCATCATTCGCCTCGGAAAACCTGGCATGATAAAGGAACTTGATATCGATACCAACCACTTTGTCGGAAACCACCCTACCCACGCGTCCGTGGATGCGTGCCTTGTACCGCCATTAACATCAATAGATGATATCACCAACAACAAGTATGAGTGGGTGGAGATTCTCCCCAGATCTGAACTTCAGGGAGACTCACAAAACCTGTTTACTTTTAACAAGGGCGATCCTTTTACCCACCTACGACTCAACATCTATCCCGACGGCGGAGTGGCTCGTTTCAAAGTCTATGGACATCCTAAAGAGAGTTTGGGTAGTAAAAAAGATTGGTTCGATGCAGCCGCTGCAGAGAATGGGGGCAAAACGCTTGCCTGCAGTAACATGCATTTCGGTGACATGAAAAACCTCATCAGTCCCGGCATAGCAATCGACATGAGCGACGGTTGGGAAACAAAACGGCGGCGAAGCCCCGGACATGATTGGGTTATCCTCAAACTTGGCGCCCCCTGTGCGATTGAGCGAATTGTGGTGGATACACTTCACTTCAAAGGAAATTTCCCCGATTCATGTTCCCTTGAAGAGTGCTTTGCACCCAATGCGGATAAAGATTCCATTCTCCTTGACGATATTGACTGGCAGGAAGTGCTTCCGGATTCGAAACTAGGCAGTAACCGGGAACATATCTTTTCAAAGGAACTCAAACAAACGGGACCCCAAACCCACATGCGATTTAACATTTACCCGGATGGCGGGGTRAGCCGGTTGAGAATTTTCGGYCATCCTATAACYTAATAACTGGTTCTGATGGTATAATGAATTTGGAAGAATTAAACACCTTAACCCATGGCGAGGCCTCAGACAAATTTTCAATCTGCTGCAGCGCTTCGAAATGGGTGGAACAAATGATAGGCTGCCGTCCTTTTCAGAATAAAGATAAGCTATTTGAATTGGCAGAAAAAACCTGGTTTGCCCTCACCAGAAATGACTGGCTCGAGGCATTCTCTCACCACCCAAAAATCGGAGAMACTGRAGCACTTCAGAAAAAATTTCRACGGACACAACCGTGGACCRAAAACGAACAAGCTGGGGTGAAAGGTGTTTCTGAGGATGCCTTAAAAGATTTGGCCGCAGGTAATCGATTGTATAAAGATAAGTTTGGTTATATCTTTATTGTTTGCGCAACTGGAAAGAGCGCTGATGAAATGCTGGCGCTTTTAAAAGAAAGACTAGAGAACGATCCAGAGGCTGAACTGTTGATCGCAGCCAAAGAACAGAATAAAATTACAAGACTGCGACTGGAAAAATTGTTTAACCAATGAAATTGTCTCTGAATCCTGCAACCGTAGAATCGGTTTCTGCTCAACTGAAAACCACTAATTCCCAATTCAATCTTTCACACCCGGGTGAATCGGATGATCGCCAACCTGTACACACCGTCTATGGAGGAGCCCATTTATTCCAATCAGGTTCGGCAGAAAAAATGGGGAAGGCGGCTCTGGTACACTTGGCAGAATACATCCCAAACTTTGTTGTGCTGGCCAAGATTATGAGTCTTGAAGGGCACAAATCCTTACCCGAAGAAAAAAAGGACATTGAATCGTTGCTCAAACTGGCAGAAGAAAATCCCGACCAGTTAAAGCAAGATAACCCTACAGCCTTTTTTGCCTACACCATTTACACCCGGGTTTTAAGCAAATTAGATCAAGAACCTGTTGAAGATTTCCGAATCGATTTTGAAGACGGTTACGGAAATCGTCCTGATGAAGAAGAAGATGGTCACGCGGCAGCTGCCGCGAGGGAAGTCGCCAAAGGGATGAGAGACAACTCTCTCTCCCCTTTCATTGGCTTCCGTATTAAACCACTTACGGAAGAACATAAACTCCGGGCGATTAAAACACTTGATATTTTCATCACGACTTTGTTGAATGAAACCAATAATCTCCTGCCCGATAATTTTGTTGTTACATTGCCTAAGATTACCATTCCTGATCAGGTCRCAGCCCTCGTGGAACTTTTTGAGAATCTGGAATCCATTACCGGGCTGCCGTCAGGATCGCTCAAAATGGAACTCATGATTGAAACACCCCAATCCATCCTGGACAGCCACGGAAATTCAGCCCTTCCCGCTTTAGCGAACGCGGCAGAGGGCAGATGCGTKGCGGCTCACTTTGGGGTGTACGATTATACTGCTTCCTCTAACATTACCGCAGCTTACCAGAGCATGATCCATCCCGTTTGTGACTTTGCCCGCCACATGATGCAAGTCGCTCTCGCCGGAACGGGCATCCAGCTCTCTGATGGGGCGACAAATATCATTCCTATAGGTCCTCATCGGCCGGCCAAAGGACAACCATTAACAGAAAACCAGAAACAGGAAAACCGCAAGACCGTATTTCACGCATGGAAGTTAAACTATGACGATATCCGCCATTCCCTAAAACACGGGTATTACCAGGGGTGGGACCTCCACCCCRCTCAGCTTCCCATCCGGTATGCTGCCGTTTACTCTTTTTTTCTGGAAGGATTGGAGGCAGCCTGCCACAGGCTAAAATCGTTTATGGAAAAAGCAGCCCAAGCCACGCTGGTGGGCGATATTTTTGATGATGCTGCAACCGGTCAGGCACTCTTGAATTATTTCCTCCGTGGGATCAGCTGCGGGGCCATTACRGAAGAAGAGGTAAAGAAAACAGGACTGACTCTGGAAGAAATCCGGTCACGATCCTTCAACAAGATTTTACAAGGGAGGCAATCATGAATAGTCCAATCACAACTCATGTCCTCGATACCGCACAGGGATGCCCGGCAAAGAACATCCATGCTGTGCTGGAAGTACTGAGCGAAACGGAAACGTGGGATACCGTGGGAGAGGGCACGACCGATGCGGATGGCAGAATCAATGGACTTTTACCTGCCGACGCTCCTCTCTCACCAGGAACATACTGCTTAACATTTGACGTCACTCCTTATTTTCAATCTCAGGATGTAGACAGTTTCTATTCTTCCATCCCGATAGTGTTTACCATTAACAATCCTGACCAGCACTACCACATTCCTCTTCTGCTAAGCCCGTTCGGTTATTCCACTTACAGAGGCAGCTGATAGAAATGGAATCGCACCAAATTCACGAGTTGCTGAACCTGCTCATTCGCTGGTTTCATGTAATAGTCGGCATCACTTGGATAGGACAAATCTATTTGTTTAACTGGATGGAAAAAACCTTGCCCAAAGAAATTGATTCGCAAGCTGGAAAAAACGTAGTCGGGCAGCTCTGGATGGTTCACGGTGGAGGTTTTTACTTTGTTGAAAAGCAGAAAATCCCCCAAGTCATACCTCGGACTCTCCATTGGTTCAAATGGGAAACTGCGCTCACTTGGATCAGCGGTATGTTTCTGCTAATCATTGTCTATTACATGGGTGGAGCTATGTTAGAGGGAGATTCAGAAATGGCTGATTCAACTGCGAATATAATCAGTTTAGGTATATTATTATTAAGTTACGCCGTCTATTATTTACTTTGGTCATCTCCACTGGGGAGAAATGAAATTGTGGGTTCCGCTATTTCATTTCTCATTACTATTGCTCTCTTCATAGGATTGGATCACATATTCAGCTCAAGAGCTGCCATGATGCACATTGGGGCTGCATTTGGCACGATCATGACCGCCAATGTCTGGATGATTATTCTTCCTGCTCAGCGTAAAATGATTGCTGCAACTGAAAAGGGTGAAACACCTGATATGTCCCTGGCTGGAAAAGCCAGGCGCTGCTCCAAACATAATACCTATATGTCAATTCCTGTCATCTTCATCATGATCAGTAATCACTTTCCAACCATTACTTACGGAAATAACCACAACTGGCTTATACTTGGGGGATTTATTCTTTTTGGCTGGCTGGCAGCTAAATGGATGAGAGGTTGATCTGTTATTCTCTGTGATTATATCAGGACTACATCTATAACCATCATCACTCTAAGACCAAGTAAAGCACCAATGGGGGTATATGTTCCTCATTGGCTGCTTTTACTTACGACCATTCTCTTTCACCCAAGCCAATAGCACCTGATAGAACTTCTCATAGTCAGCAATATCTATCCACTCTCCCTCTGCATGATGGTTGCCGCCTTTACCGGCTATCACCATAGTTGGGATTTTCTGGCCAGAGAAGAATCGGGCATCAGAGGCACCGTGGGATTTTGCCTCTCCCACCTCAATGTCAGCCACTTCCTGAGCAATTTTAGCAAAACTGACAAATAGAGGGTTGCTCGTATCTGCGAAATGGCTGCCGCCTGAGATTTTCTCCTKCACTGCAATACCATCAAACAGTTCGGCTTTTCCGACAACTCTGGCCAGCATATTATCTGAGGAGTACTTAGGTGTGTAGCGAATATCTACTGTTGCCGTCGCCAAATCGGGGACCTGATTGGTGGCCTTCCCTCCTTCTATGGTGCCTATATTCACTGTGGTATAATAATCGTCTCCCGACTCCTTCTCTGTGGCAAAGTCCTCTTCCAGCATAATGAGGAAGCGTGCTAATTTCATAATGGCGTTTTCACCCAACCACGTTCGCGATCCGTGGGCGCTCTTCCCTTCGGCTGTCACTTCCAGCCATAGAATGCCTTTGGCCTGAGTCTCGAAATTCCAGTCAAAACCGCCGTCCGGCATCACCACAATACCAGCACCATATCCCTGTTCCACCAGATATTTCACTCCGTTGAAACCGCCGATTTCTTCATCTGCAGTCAGCATCAGACCTACATCATATTTATTTAAATCATCTCCCAGTGCCTTGAAAATGTTCAGGGCTGCAGCAATCCCCATCTTCATATCGTAGGCACCTCTACCTATTAGTCGACCATCCTCAACCTTTGGCTGGAAAGATTCCTCCGTCCCTGGTACTACATCCAAATGTCCCGCCAATAGAATCTTTGGCGAGGTGGTCTCTTGACTGGTAATCACTACAGATGGGAAGCCTTTTGATTCATACCATTTTACTTGAATAGGGAGTCCTGCTAATTCCTCTACGATCCACTCCATAGCAGCTCGATTAGCATCATTATCTCGCGTCACKGTCTGAAATCGGATGAGAGCAGAGAGGTCATCAACAAGTTCATCCTCTGTTTGTGCTGACAATACACTCCATAGAGAACAAAGCAGATAAAAAACAGCAAATATCCCAGCTAATGGTTTTCTCATTTCTTCCCTCCTAAATGGTANTTTNTCTGTACTATAGCAAGATTTGTCYAGWTATTGGAATGTAGAACTGTGAAAGCAGATTCGCAAACCTATCGAGTGTAAAATCTCCTTCGTGGAAAAACGATCACATACCAAGTTTTATCATCCATCAAACATCTTACATCTTCCATTTTCTCTGATATTGCTATTCCCTTCCGTCGTACTTAAACTCCATCTATGAGTGTTTTCATGCGGATTGGTCTCTTTCTCTTCTTTTTCGGGCTGCTAATCTTCAGTACAAGACTACTCTTGAGTAAACGGACACGAGCCGAACTGAGACAGCTGAACAGCACCGTACCCTCTTACTTTCGCTCAAATAACAAGGCACTCGCCAGGATGATTGTGATTCTCATTCTCCTGATGATAGTAGTCTATATACTTATGGAATTGTCATGATTCGCTACATCGTTGACGGACACAACTTTATTCATGAAGTACCTGTCTATCTAGAACTCCTCGATCGAAATTATGTAGAATGTCAAAAAACTCTTTTCCGCCAATTTCAAGACTATACTGATTCAAAAAAAGTAGCGATCACACTCATTTTTGATGGCAATCCACCGTGGAATCCACCTGATGAAAGCGACCGTCTTGAAATTTGTTTTAGTGGAAGTCATGACGAGGCAGATAATCTTATCATTTCTCTGGCTGAAAAATGGCAACGAAGGAGCATAATAGTTGTTACCAGAGATCATGGTATTCGTAATGCCGTCACGGCCGCTGGGTGCCAAACCATGATGCCTACGRATTTTTATRAACTGATAAGAACTAAAAAATCAAACCGGCCCTTCAGTGGAGGAATCAAGAACAAACATACTCTTACCCCAGAAGARGTGAGAGAATGGAAAGAATTGATGCAAAGTGAATTGACAAAGAGAAAAACAAGGCTTAACAATTTTTAATCATTAATCATCGAAGCWAAACTGAATGTCAGCGTTAAATAAATTACTCCAAATCAACGAGGGAGAGGGGAAGCGAGTGTTATCCTTTTTCCTCTGTTGGTTTTTCCTAATCGGCTCTTTTATGTTCGGCAGAACGGCAAGAGACACATTTTTTCTAAGTCGCTTCCCGACTGAATATCTTCCTCATATGTTTATTATCATTGCCGTTGCCATTGCCTTAACTATTTCTGTTCATTCCAAGCTTTCAAAACACTATTCTCTAATCCCTCTTATGCTGGCAACTTTTGCGGTTGGAACAGGTTCTTACCTAATCATATTTTTCATCATAAAGCTTTTTGCACCTGAATGGATCTATCCTGTTCTCTACGTCTGGTTTGAAGTTGTAGGCACCGTTATGGTAATCCAGTTTTGGCTCTTGACCAACAGTGCGTTTGATACAAGAGAAGCCAAACGACTATTCGGTGTTATCGCCAGTGGTGGTGCTGTTGCCAATACTGCTTTAGGCTTCTCCATGGGAACATTGGTAGATGTATTGTCTGCTGATTTTYTACTGCCTGCCACAGCACTTTTTATTGGATTGGGGTTTGTGATGGTACTTTTCATCAGGCAGTTTTTAGATGAGATTCCTGTCTCTTCTTCAAAAAGGACATTCAGCTCAAATAAGAAAAAAGGAGGGGTACTCAGTTCTCCTTATCTTAAAGTGATGACGCTGACAATCGTTGCAGCAGCTATCGCGGGAACATTAGTGGATTATCAGATGAAAATTATCGTTAGTGACAATTTGAATGAGTCGGAAATGGCTTCACTTTTTGGTACACTTTACGGTGCCATAGGCTTGATCTCCATCCTGATACAATTTTTCTTCACCAGCCGATTCCTCTCAAGGTTTGGTGTACTTCTCGCTCTTATGTTTCTGCCGGGGACACTGCTCTTGGGCAGCAGTGCCMTTTTGGTGRCTCCAGTACTAGCGACGGCAATCTGTGCTAAAGCTGGTGACCAAATCTTTAAGTTTACGCTCCACGATATATCCAGTCAACTGCTTTGGCTTCCCGTTTCACCTCAAGTGAAGAGCAAGGCAAAACCGTTTATTGATGGAACCATAAAGAATCTAGCAGGAGGATTAACAGGTATCCTAATCATCGGACTTATGTCACTCTTTAATGATGTAAGGGTACTAAGCATTCCCGCTATTATTCTTTTAATCATCTGGATTATAGCCAATATCAAGTTAAAAAAGGGTTACGTCTCTGAACTYCGAACGGCTGTKGAAAAACGACGCCTCGATTTCGAGGAACTTGATTTCGACTATACCGATCCAACTATTGTTGAGATTCTGCGAAAWACACTCTTGGAAGGCAATGAGCATCAACAGCTGTTTACCTTGGAAACAATTAGCACCCTCCCATTAACAGCTTGGAAGAGTGACCTTCAAAAACTTCTTGAAAACAGCTCAAAGGAAATCCAAAGTAAGGTTTTAGAACTCACAAAAAATGCCGCTGATATCATCCCGGACGAAACCGTTTTAGGTWTATCGAAAAWAACAGATGGGGAGTTGACTGCTGACGCCCTCCTTGTCTGTGGTCACAGGAAACTCCAACAAGCTGTGCCACTTATGAAAACTCTGGTAACAGATAGCCAAACATCCATCAAAGCTGCCGCTACCGCAGGCCTTCTGCTAATGGGTGATGACGATGCAGAAGAAGTGCGGATTGCTCTCGACTCACTCCTTGAAAACCGTGAAGCAAAGATTAGACTGAGCTCTCTATCGACTGTTGGACATTTGCCGAACATCTTGACGGAAATACCTCTCAAAAAGCTGTTGACAGATGATAACAGTGAAGTCCGTCGGAGGGCCATTGATATTGCTGGAGATCGGCCAAATTCGAGCTTTATTCCAAACCTCGTCAGCAGTCTCCACGACTCATTTACAGCACCTGCTGCTCGACGATCTCTACGTCTTCATAATTCCGAGGAAGTMTCTAAAGCTCTTACCGAATTGATAACCAATAATGGTGATGTGGATGACTCTACCTCTCTGAATACTGTTCTAAGGTGTCTGGGTGATTTAGACTCTCCGGAGACTGTAGATACTCTCATCACTGTTTGGCCAAAGACTTCATCGAATGGTCGGGAGGAAATCGCGGATTCACTTTCTCGGATAGCAAAGCGCGGTGCGATGAACGAAGTTTCATTGGAGGAAACGGTATCTCTTCTGGAAGAAACTTTAATGCAAGCGTATGAATTAGAACATGCACTCTCTTTATTCCAGGATAACAACGATTCAAAATTGGTCGCAGACATGCTGTCTAATGAACTGAGTCGAATGAAGGTGATTATTCTTCAGCTTGCCTTATTAAATCATCCGGATGCCCCATTGCAAACATTTGCTCATGCGGTCACAACTCCCGGAGCTTCTACACTAGCGAATGTCTTAGAATATCTTGATAACGTTCTCGAGAAGACAGTACGGGAAAAAGTTGTACCTCTACTGGATGWAACCAATGCCTCCGAGAAAGTTCAAGTCGGTATTAAACTTTTTGAATTGCAATCGAAATCCGCTGAAGAGTGGCTTACCGATTGGCTTAATGGCAAAAGCAATTACACCTCTGCTGTTGCATTTGACTACGTTCTAAAGAAGAGGTTAGAGTTGGGTGAAGGAGTCTTATCATCAGAGTGGCTGAACAATAGAGACAGCTTGCTCCACAATGAAACCTTGGCGAAAATTGGGAAGGATTGGAAGCCGGCAGGCTTTGAAAACAGAGAAATAATGGAGGAGACACCCATGTACACAACACTGGAAAAAACCCTTTTCCTAAAGGGAGTTACACTCTTTAAGGATATCCCGGGAGAAGAAGTAGCACACATTGCCCAGATCGCGGATACCATCAATCTAGAATCGAATGAAGTCGTTTTTGAGGATGGAGATCCAGGCGACTCCATGTTCATCATTGTGGATGGAGAAGTCCKAATCCACAAGGAAGGCAAAGAGATCGCAACCTTAGGGRATTCAGAATTCATTGGCGAGATGGCTATCCTGGATCAGGAGCCTCGATCAGCGTCTGCTACGACTCAGGAGGAGACAGTATTACTGAGAATCAGCGGAGAAGATTTCTTCGATCTGATGGGATCCCGGATGGATATCGTGCAGGGAATTATGAGAGTTCTGACAAGGAGACTGCGAGAAGCGATAGCGTAAAAGATTCTTCAGTTGTTAGTAGTTAGTTTCTTCTTTATTTTATCAATATCACCTTTGTGCTCATCCAGAAATTTGCCGGTCTTATCAGTTACTTCTCCAACTACTTCTTCCAGCAACKCTTTCCCCTTCTGAACTCCTTCAGGCAGTTCCTGTTTCGTCATCGCAAGATAACCGATATACAACGCTAACAGCACCAAAAGAAACAACGCCAGCTTCACCAGCCGTTTTACCAGCGCGTAAACCACGATAGCGACAAGAATCAAAGCRACAGCTAGAAGAATGGGGCTGTCCATCAACTGCTGAATCAAACTATCCATGCTACTCTTCCCCCTGTGGAAATTGTATGTTGAGTTCCTGACCTTCTCGGATAAGATCGGGGTTTGAAATATTTTCTCTGTTGAGCATATAGATTTCCTGCCACCTCGTTCCATCGTTCAGGTACTGCTCTGCAAGCTTCCAAAGAYTCTCGCCCTCCACAACAACATGCTTMARSTGRAGAACGGGAAKYTCTTYTGCYACCTTCTCYTYCTYGACCACTTCCTCCGCCACTGGCTCATCCTCTGGTTCTGCAGTAACCTCGGGTTTGGGCAGTTCAGAAGAAACAATAATCGATGGTTCAGCATCAATGACCTCAATCATCGGATGAAGGATTCGCTCTGTAAACGCCGCAAATTCATACGATGGACTGTTTTTCTGATCATGGCATCTAAGGCAGGCGGCTTCTGTAGGAGGACCTGGTTTGCTTAAAAACGGCTTCTTCAAATGCTCTACAGAAACGTAGTGGCATTCAGTACAGTTCACAGTCTTCAAGCCAGCGGTGATGTTATAGTTTAAGTAGCCGTCATCCCGGCCAAAACCGGATGTATGGCACGAAAGACAGTCCGGGGACTTGTRCTTATGTTCATTCTCCAGCGTGGTAAATGATGCGGCATGGGCAGTCGTCAGCCAATGTTCCAGTTTGTCCGGATGACACGTTCCACAYTTTGCAGCCGGSGCGACTAWATATTCTKCCGGRAYCGGYGWAATRCGCTCWAYCCRTCTGGWGAGRCGTTGGCGCTTAAGACGGTTGTACTCTATGATCATATTCACCATAACGGGATCATTAGGCATGGAGATATCCATGGGGATCAGTTTTCCACTGTAGGACTGCAACTCTTTCTSTTCGTCGAACGTCAGCTTGAGTTCACCCACATAATAACCGTCCTTCCCGGCTTGAACAATAAGCGTGTTCCCGATCTTTTCCGGTTCCTGCAGGATGGTCTGTGTATGCCCGCCTACGATGACGTCAATCTCTTCCACCAAAGCAGCCAGTTCCCTGTCCTTCTCAATCCCAAGATGAGAGAGCATGACTACTACGTCTGCTTTCTCACTAAGAGCCGCAGCCTGCCGTGTAGCGACTTCTTCGTAGGACAGGAARTCCACAACTTCTGATACACTCTTGGGATAGAAGCGAAAGATGCTCGGATCAAGAACAGAGAAAATGCCGAATGTAATGCCATTGCGCTCAATTAAAATTTCACTTTGGAGATTCGGCAGTTGGGGCTSYTGCAGRTTKGAAGCGACKAATGGAAGATCGGAATCCTCCATTAACCCGCTCAGGAATGGAATTCCCCGGAAGAATTCCTGATCTCCCAGAGCGAYGGCGTCATACGGCATCATTTCATAGCCGCGGAAAGCGATACTGTCCTTGAGAGTTTTGCGGGTGGAGGAGAGAAAATCGCCSGCATCTACCAGAATGGAATTGGGRTGATCTTTCAGCCAATCTCGGAYGTARTGAATCCGCTTYTCTAWRGAKCCGTATGACTTCCCCGGGCAGAGGCAGTTTTCCAGWGCGCCGTTGGTRTTATTYGTATGGAGCAGGTAAATRTCAACWGCCTGARCCYGAAATGGGATCAGCAATAAAACCACGAACAGRGTGAAAAAGRAGGTAAATTGTGTGACAGACGGKAACCTCATTAYAAAGAAATATGGGTGGAAAGTGGCAGGAWTTCAAGAGTAATTTTCAACTATGACAATATTTCTCCGCATCTTTGTCTTCGCCATAGTTTATTTGTGCTTTCTCACTGCTCAGACTAAGCACCCGGCGGACACGGTCCTAACATCAAACAAAACATCTCTTGCGGAGAAAATAGTCATATCTCCCATCGCTCTCTGGCAGCGGTTCAGCTACAGCACTCCTCTGCTGGCGTGCCAGTTCTACCCAAGCTGTAGCAACTACGCGGCACAGAGTATCTCAGAGAAGGGAGTGTTTACAGGAACGGTAATGGCAGCCGAGAGGATCGTCCGGTGCAACCCTTCTGCCTACCACTACCATCTACGTGATAACTTGAAAATCCTGCCACACGAAGAGACCTTTCACACCGATGGACGACTGATTGATCGTGTGCTCACGCCTCTGCCAGCTCAGCAGAATGGGAAGTCTCCGCAGCTTGCAGCGGTGCTTTCCGCCCTATTGCCGGGCATTGGACGAATTTACGCTGAACGAACTTGGGACGGGATCTTTGGCTTCCTCACTTTTACTTTGTCAGCGAATCTGGCTTACGAACATCTAAACTCTAGCCACACTATCCGCGGAGGACT
>NVVH01000059.1:0-5104 GCA_002402135.1 Fidelibacterota bacterium
GATCTCGAGATGATCGGACTTGGTTCTGATGGGTGTTGGCTTTTTGCTGCATATTTTGCAAGGAGGCCTTCATTAAGCTGACCTCTTGCTGCGTAGCCTTAAGTATCCTTTGTACTTCCTTTGACACATCATCTGTGGCAAAACATAGGGAAAGAGTTAGAAAAACAATCGCGGTTTTTTTCATGATAGCTCCTTTTATTTGTCAGGTAAGGACCAGTTTAAGGAACACTAAATTATAAGGCAAATAATTTTCTGGACTCTGTGATAGCTTCTTACTGCTGGCCATACGTAAGACTGCCCTTGCCTGAAAAAGGAAACGGTTGTGTAATCAGTTCTTTGCTTCGTCCTCTGACAGATTCTTACTGGCTTTAAAAAGAAATTCCCGCTCCGACTCTGAGAGGTTATCGTATCCCACGTCATTAATCTTATCAAGAATGGCATCCACTTGGAGCTTTAGAGCCTCACGTTGTTCATTCTTCTTCTCTTCGTAATGGCGCTTTATTTCATCCTTCCGGTGTATCACAAAATGGTTAATGGTATTCCAATTGATGCTCGATCGTAGGTAAATGAATCCAATGACCATCCCTGATAAGTGGGTTAAATGACTTATGTTCGAATTTCCCGGATTGAGACTGGAAAAGAATGCTATGGCACCGATAAGCATTACAAGATATTTAACTTTAATGGGAATTAGAAAGTAGAGATAGACAAGCCGGTTCGGGAACAGGAGACCGTATGCCAGCAATACGCCGTAGATGGCTCCACTGGCTCCAACGACCGGATTGGTTGAGCTTAAACTGAATAGAATAGTGATTAAGCCTGATCCGATTCCGGTAATAAAAAAGAACCTCAAAAACTCTTTCTTACCCCAGAATTTTTCTAATTCGGATCCGAACATCCAGAGTACAAACATATTGATTAAAACATGCCAAATACCTCCGTGGAAAAAAAGATACGTAAACGGCTGCCACAACATCAGCTCTCCGAAAGTTTTACTGGGAACAATCCCGAAAATCGTAAAGAGTTCATCTTCCATACCGGAAAGATACTGCAGGATAAAAATCAAAAAGTTAATTGAGATAATAAACTTAATTGCGTCTGTGAAAAGAGAGGGACTCAATGGATTTTGTTTCCACTGCTGTCTTTGGTAATTAAACCTCACTCAACTTCGCTCCAGAATAACTTATAATAAACTTAGCTGTTTCCTTCCACACAGTTTCCTTATCGCAACCTGCCATAAGGGCATGAGGGGAATTATCGTATGAAATTAACTGTTTGTCTTCAGATTTAATCCAGTCATAAACGTACTGGCCGTTTTCATAAGGTACAGTAATATCGGCTTTAGAGTGCATTATGAGGGTCGGGCACGTGACTTGTCCCAATTTCATCCTTACCAGCAAGGTGAGTTTAACCACTTCAGCAGCAGCTTTCATGGGGTAGACAGAATAACCGTAAAATGTTTGTAACTTATTTTCTTTACGATAAAATTTCTTTTTTTCTTCAAACTCCTTAAAAGGTGCTACGAAGGGTGTCAGGTAAACTGTCCATTTTTTATGTTTGATGATGGGAGCATATAATACAATCCCCGGTATATCTCTTTCCATGGCAAGTTTCAGCGTCAATGCTCCACCCAAGCTGAACCCTACGACGAACACTTCTTCCTTCTCTGCAGACAAACGATCAAAACCTTTTTGTACAGAATCAATCCAATCTTGATAGACCTTTGTATTGCAATCTTCAGGTGATGTCCCGTGACCGGGAAGAGTATCAGCCACAGCTGTGATACCTTGAGATGCCATGTACTTTCCCAACTCATTCATTTCGTAGGTGCTGCCGGTAAAACCGTGGATAATATAGCATGCCATTTGACCATCGGCATCGTAACGGAAACCTTCCCCGCTTATTTTCCGCTGGGAATCTATCATGCTAATACCCTTTCCATGATTTTTAGTGATTTAATGTTTCTAATAGTATCTATATGATGGCGAAGGTATCGGTCAAGGAATCCACCGATCTCGCTTCGATCTCCTGGTTTTAATTTAAGATTAATTGCGTCAATGACAGACCCATGTTTCAGTGTCTTGAGAAAAGTTATTGTCCTGGATGAAACTTTTCTTTCACCATTTATCAGGCAATTTGAGCAGACAAGTTCACCACGTTCATGAGAGAAAACAGCGCCATCCAGAATACTTTCACAATCAGGACATGTGGATAGGTTTGGACGAAAGCCGAGTAGTGAAAGAAATTTCATTTCAAAGTACCAGAAAATCACATTGATATTACCTGTAGCGCTGTTTATCGCATTAAGTGTATCTACTAAGAGATCGAAAAGTTCCTCGTGAGGCTCTTCACCGGTTACACCTTTATCCACCAATTCCACAATTGCAAATCCGTAAGTGATTTTCTTTACATCCCCCTTAAGTGCTGACAAGACATTTTTAAACTCAGCTTTCGAGAATATCTGAAGCTCACGTCTAGGATTTTTATAGAACGACAACGATAAATGATTCAACGGCTCTAAGTATCCACTGCGAAGGGTTTTCCCCTTTCGTACTCCTTTTCCAATCAAAGATACTTTACCAAAATCCCTTGTATAACATCTGGCAATTTTGCTGGTTTCTCCATAAGGAAAACTCTTGAGAATAATGGTATCGGTTATTTCGAGGGCCATGCTTTCAGAAAGTTGGTGAAGTCTATGAAAGGAGGCAAACTTAGTACGCCTTAGCGAAAATCACTTCGTGTTTTGCCGGCTTGCCGGAGTAGATACAACTTATACCCTCAGGTTTCTCATCAAAGGGAATAAGACGGATAGAAGCTTTGGTCTCTTCCCGAATGGCTGCTTCAGTTTCAGGGTCACCATCCCAACCGCAGCGGATAAACCCACCCTCAGTAGAAATCTGCTTTTTGAACTCATCGTAATTTTCTACAGTTGTTGTATTTTCTTTCCGGAAAGTAACTGCCTGCTGAAAAAGTCCGGACTGAATTTCTTCCAGTAGTTTGGGGACTTCTTGCACTAGATTGTCACGCTGAATAAAACTCTTTTCTCCGGTATCTCGCCTAACGATAACTGCACTCCCCTTTTCCATATCACGAGCCCCAACCTCAAGGCGGAGCGGCGCACCTTTCATCTCCCACTCATGAAACTTGAATCCAGCAGAAACGGTCAAACGATCGTCAACGTGAACTCGTATGCCGTCATTATTCAAAGCTGTCAAAGCAGTAGCCAAATAGTCCTTGATGGCTGAAAAGTCTTCGTCGTTCTTTCCGATAGGTACCACGACAACTTGATGGGGGGCAATAGCCGGAGGAAGGCGAAGCCCTTTTTCATCGCCATGCACCATGATCAGTGCTCCTATAAGCCGTGTACTGACTCCCCAACTCGTGGCGTAAACATGCTCCAGCTTATTACCTTCAGTTTGGAAAGTTACATCAAACGCTTTGGCAAAATTTTGACCAAGGTTATGGCTAGTGCCGGCTTGGAGAGCCCGTTTATCGCCCATCATCGTTTCAATACAGTAGGTATGCACAGCGCCGGCAAACTTTTCAGCTTCCGTCTTTAATCCAGTGAGCACAGGAATTGCCATTACATCCTCCAAAACCTCTCGATAAATATCTAGTATCTTCCTGGCTTCCTCTTCGGCTTCCTCGGGAGTCGCGTGCGCTGTGTGGCCTTCCTGCCATAAAAATTCTGTCGTTCTTAGGAAGAGACGTGTCCTCATCTCCCATCGAACCACATTGGCCCACTGATTGATGAGAATGGGAAGATCACGATAAGACTGAATCCATTTTTTGTACATTGACCAAATGACCGTCTCTGATGTAGGCCGGATTATAACTTCCTCCTCCAGCTTTGAATCCGGGTCAACGACGAGTCCTTCACCATTGGGATTTGCCATCAACCGATGATGTGTGACTACAGCACACTCCTTGGCAAAACCTTTTACGTGTTCAGCCTCTTTACTCAGAAACGACTTAGGGATAAGTAGCGGGAAGTACGCATTGACATGCCCTGTTTCCTGGAAGCGACGATCAAAGGCTTCTTTCAAACTGGTCCAGATGGAGTAGCCGTAAGGGCGAATGACCATCGTCCCTTTCACAGGACCATAATCCGCCAGCTCGGCTTTTGTAATTATGTCCGTGTACCAACGGGCAAAATCTTCTTTTTTGGATGTGACACCTTTAGACATATTCTTGCGTGAAACTGATTATGGAATTTAGGAGGGGACATCAGCGCTTTCAATGAATTATTTTGTTCTTTTTGTGGCAATTATTAAAGTTAGATTTACCATCATGATATCCAAGGCAGAATTGAAACGTCTTACCAGTTTACGGCAGCGAAAATATCGTATGCTTCACGGACAATACCTCCTTGAGGGGGTGCGACTTCTAGAGGAGGCTTTGTCTGCCAAGATCAATATCTCCAAGCTGTGGCATCTGCCTGATCATGAGCTAAATGATTTACAAAAAAGCCTCATCCTCTCAGCGGCACACATAGGTATTCCTATAGAAGAGACAACAGCTGRCAYACTACTGAAAGTYTCCGATACAGTTCACCATCAGGGTGTTATTGGTGAAGCGACTCTTCCTGAAYCTGCTGAACTTGGCTTATCTATGGGTGAATCGCTTCTCTATCTAGAGGAAATCCGTGATCCCGGGAATCTCGGAACCATTCTCCGGACTGGGTGGTGGTTTGGGATAAAACATATTGCTCTATCACCTCAATGTGTTGACCCATATAATCCTAAAGTAGTAAGAGCAGGCATGGGAGCCCATTTTAACCTTTCCATCTACACCCAAGCRAAACTGGAAAAGATAGCAAATCTTGGACACAAAATCGTGGCAGCAGATCAAAACGGAGAACCGCTAGAGTCAATCCAGAAAATTGACAATCCATTTTGTCTTGTTRTTGGGAGTGAAGCCAACGGAATCTCGGAAAACTCCCGAGCTGTGGCCAACGAAATCGTTTCGATTCCGGGTAATTCTGGAGCAGACTCTCTCAATGTTGCTGTTGCCACGGGGATTCTMCTGTTTACTYTGYTTGATWRSCCRTGAWGCTCCCYGTTWGGTTTTCCACSGAGTAAACCGTAATTTTCAACTTATTCTG
>NVVH01000059.1:5109-5537 GCA_002402135.1 Fidelibacterota bacterium
AAATGAGATGATACAGGAACAGGAAACCCATGAACCYACAGATCAAAGTCGGAACAGCCTTCGGCATTGTAATTTTGTCGCTACTGGTGTCCGGRTTAGTGGCTGCCATTTTGCTCTTCGGTTTACAACCCGGGGTCTGGACCTTTAAACTTGTAGCAGATGAGACAGMAACGGGTAATAATACAAGAATATGGAAATTGGCTCCAGAAGCAGGCGCTTTAAATGATGGAAGTTGGTGGTCAAACTCTGAAGAGGATGTTGTTACAAGAGCGTGCTATTTTGATGACGACTATGTTTTCAATGGAGATGGTTCGTTTAATAATGTTCTTGGTGATGACACCTGGATTGAAGGATGGCAGGGCGGCAGTGACGCATGTGGAGCGCCAGTTTATCCTCATGACGGTTCAAATGCGGCGACATATACGTAT
>NVVH01000019.1 GCA_002402135.1 Fidelibacterota bacterium
AAAGATCCAGCAGTTTTCTTTTTCAGCACGTTTGAGTACCTCCAAGCCAACGCCTTTGCCGTTTACTCGAACGGGTGGCTGCAATTTTACTGAAGCCTTGCCGGGGAACAACAAGGGAGGCTGATTGAATTGCAGGGCCTCTGCGATCACACCTGATTTCACCAATTTACCTTCCACTGAAGTAGCCAATAAAATTCGCTGTAACATCTCCTCCCTTATTGCTTAATGTCTCTATAGCGAAGGAGTAATCAAGAAACATTTCCAGCAGCTCCCACCCCAGTGAAACAGCAATGAAAAGTGATGGAATAATTCTGGTGAATCTTCCCGCGAGGAACCAGCCAAACAGGTGGAAAAGCGTATAGGCATTTACCACCTCCATAAAACATCTTCTAGGATGTAGAAATCAAAAACTTTTGGGTATAAATAATAAGACTGTGGTTGAAAAAATTCTCTACGTTTCCATTTTCCCACAAAGCGTGAATATATTGATGGCCAACAGATCTAATCCCGGCGGCTTCCAAAGTTGATACGAGTCTTTTATAAGAATATTTAACACGGTGGACATTTTCAAACTTTAATCGAAACAGATTATAGAAATT
Organism: Fidelibacterota bacterium; assembly: GCA_002402135.1. Classification (GTDB taxonomy): domain Bacteria; phylum Fidelibacterota; class Marinisomatia; order Marinisomatales; family UBA2128; genus UBA2128. The sequence goes on from NVVH01000019.1 coordinate 600, forward strand.
TTCCGGAATAGCTGAATCGCCCCTGATTCGCTCCTGAGGTACGCTGACGATTAGTTTTCCATTATCTGCCAACAACGTCTTGACCCTGTTTAACAGTGCAACGGGTTGATTAACATGCTCTATTACATGAGACAAAAGTACTGTTCCATATTTGCCTCTGTAKTTTCGATAAAAGTCTAAATCTATGTGATGGAACTGAAGGTCATTATATCTGCTTCTGCACTTATTTACAGACTTCMAGTGAATATCGGCACCATGAACGCGAGAATTGCCGAAGCGGTTAGCCAACTGGCGAGTAGTGAATCCTGAACTGCACCCCATGTCTAAGATTGGACCCTCATCCCCGTTCTCAGMAATCCAATCTGCTATATGATCAAGTTCCCGCTGCTTGAAATCCAGAATATGTGTTCCCAAYTGAGATTTTAATCTTACAAGGCGCTGATAAAACGGAGTGTAGATTTTTTTATGGTTTTTAGGAATCATTCAGATTCACCTTTAGGGACTGTAAGAAAATAACATTCACATCTTGACTTGCTCTTTTGCTTCCATTTTGGCTCCGATGAGTTCCTTATGGGTTAGGTCGAATACATTAGCCAGTTTGTGCATCAGGTAGTCTTCATGCATATCAAGATGTCCATCAGCATATACTATTTTCCATAGTAATGTCAAGATTTTATTTTGTTCATCCCTGCTGCAATTRTCGCGAATCTGTCTGCTGAATTGCCAAAGATCGATAGCCTCCTTCCGCTCTTCATCCGCCAAAGCTATAAGCTCATCCATCTCTTTTTCAGGTACACTGAACTCACTCTTCATAACATCAATGATATGATCCAATTCCTCATCAGAGAATTCGCCATCGGCATGAGCCATCTCCATCATAAGCGCACAAACTGCCAAAGGGACCACATCCTTCTGGCTAGTATCATTATTAGCTGAAGATTGCTGCTTAAAAAATGACTTAATTCGCCCAMTCATAATATCTKCTACTTGCGGATATCTAGAAGTTCCACTTCGAAAATAAGAKGGGCGTGGGGTGGGATTACATTCCCGGCGCCTCGACTGCCATATCYAAGCTCAGGCGGGATGAACAACATCCGCTTTCCACCAATATTCATTGACATGACTCCTTCAKCSSNNNCNNNNATMMYKWNCYMCGGCTCCAAAAGCTACAATAGTCATAAGCAGTAATATTAATGTGTGAGGTATCATTTTTACTCTCCTTTCAGATGAACGGAGTGTAAGACGCATGAGGGATAATTGCAATCCGAATTCCTTGCTCAATTGTTTGACTTTCTACAACAACTGGTCTAAGTTTATATGATATGTCAAAGAATTCTACATTACAACCGTTAGCTGAAAGAATCCGCCCAGATCTAATGGCAGATTTTATTGGACAGTCCCATCTTGCTGGAGACGGCACACTTCTCCGAAGAGCCATTCAGGAAAACGCTCTTTTCAGTATGATTCTGTGGGGTCCGCCAGGAACGGGAAAAACAACGTTGGCTAAGATTATTGCCCGTGAATCAAAATCAGACTTCTATGAACTCACGGCAGTCTCATCCGGCATAAAGGAAGTACGTAATGTCCTCGAGATTGGGAAAACCAATCGCCAAATGAACCGGCAAACCCTCTTGTTCATCGATGAAATCCACCGCTTCAACAAATCTCAGCAAGATGCTCTTTTACACGCTGTGGAGCAAGGAGTGATCCTTTTCATCGGTGCTACAACAGAAAATCCATCCTTTGAGGTTATCTCGCCGCTCCTCTCCCGCTGCCGGGTTCTGAAATTACAGTCTTTATCCGAGGAGGATCTTGACAAAATTCTTTCCCGTGCACTCTTAACGGATGATCAGTTGGCTCTGAAAAATATTCACTTTGCTATGGACGTGAGGACTGAACTGATTAAGTCAGCCGGTGGTGATGCGCGGAAGATGCTTAACACATTGGAAGCGACTCTGTCAATGGTGGATGATGAGAGCGGGAAAATCATGATTATCATGGAAGTGCTGCAGGAAGCTCTCCAGTCCAAAACTAATCTTTACGACAAGGCCGGCGATTATCACTACGATGCCATTTCCGCTTTCATCAAGTCAGTCCGCGGGAGCGATCCCGATGCCGCCATCTACTGGCTGGCAACCATGCTGGAAGGGGGCGAAAAGCCTGAGTTCATCGCCAGGCGGCTCATCATCTTAGCATCCGAAGACATCGGCAATGCAGACCCTCAAGCGCTTCCATTGGCCACCGCCGGGTTCAACGCYGTCCACGTAATTGGTATGCCGGAAGCGTCGCTGGTACTGGCACARGTGACAACCTACCTCGCTGCTGCTGCCAAGTCAAACGCCAGCACACTGGCTATCRCGAAAGCATCACGGAAAATACGCGAGGAAGGAACTTCACCGGTACCTTTGCATTTACGCAATGCACCCACACCGCTCATGAAATCTTTTGACTACGGCAARGACTACGATTACCCTCACAATCATCCTGACCACTTCATCAAGACCGACTACTTTCCRGATAATGTGAGTGCGGAAACGTTTTACCATCCGTCAACTCAAGGGTATGAAGATTATATCAAGAAGCGATTGAAGCACCTTTGGAAAGAGCGTTATYCGGACGACAATTCGTGAGACTAATWCTTCTYTCCATTTTACTTTTATTTTCTGCTGTCACTTCTCAGGATCGACTCCGACTGGTCCATGCAGACGAGCTGGAAAATATAACTGACGAAGAGGGAAATGCGACCCAGTTCCTCAGAGGGAATGTGAAATTCCGGAAGGGTGAGGCGATCCTCACCTCGGACAGGGCTTACTACCGCCAAGCCGCTCACAGCGCCACATTTGTTCAGGATGTCCGCATGGAGAGGGGCGAACAGGTTTTGACTGCTGACTCGCTKCATATGGATACGGAACTGGATATCCTCACCGGGTATGGTAGGAACGAATTCAGTGATCCCGATTACCATTTGACATCTGATACACTAGAATATCACATGGAGATTGACAGTGGATCCGCAAATGGATCGGTCCGGTTTGTCCAGCAGCAGCAGACCATTACAGCCCACCGCATAACCTATCGCAAGAAGGAAGAACTGGATGCTGCCAGTTATACGGCCTCAGGTAACGTCGTAATTGAAGAGGAAAACCGCCGGACAACATGCGGTAAAAGTGTGTACAATGCCGGTGCTGAATCATCTGTCCTTTTAGAAAATCCGGTTATCACCCAGGAAAACCGCATCATTTCCGGCACGGAGATATTCCTCACTTACGATGATGAAATTTTGAARCTCCTTACCATTCCWGACAAGGCGCACATCATCTATCCCAGTTCAGGTAAAGTRAAGTCACCRGCAGACACAACCGGCTCTAATGAAGAGTACACACTTGAACAGTTCGAAGACGATATGTCCGGGAAGCGGCTAGAAGCGTTTATGGTGGACGGCAARCTCGACTCCGTYCGACTGGAAGGGATGGCGACAACACTCTATCACCTCTTCGAGGACTCGGTTTATCAAGGTAAGAATATCGCTTCCGGGGATACGATTACGCTGGAATTCACCAGTGACTCTGCCGGAAATGCGGAGCTGAAAACCATTAAGGTGGTAGGCGGCGCCCGGGGAGAATATCATCCTGATGACGCTTCAGACACTATCAGCGATCCCATCGTTTACCGTGCTGACACGCTGGACTATCTCATCCCGGAKGAATTGACCACCCTGCGGAAAGGGGCACGCATTGATTATCAGGATCTGCAGCTGGAATCGGGATTTGTGGCTGTCTTGTGGGATGAAAATCTTATGCACGCCCTCCCTTCCCTCAYTACGGAGAAGGACTCTATACCGAGACACGAAAATTTCCCTGTCCTTAAGCAAAAAGGTCGAGATCCCATGACCGGGAAATCCATAACCTATAATCTCTCTACGGGGAGAGGTAGAGTAAAACACGGAAAGACGCAGTTGGATGACGGTTACTATCGCGGGTCTGAAATCCGCAACCGGGAGGAAGATACCTACTACGTCTCCCAGAGCGCTTATACCACCTGCGACCTGGATCCGAGTCCCCACTTCCATTTTCAGAGCAAACAGATGAAAATGATCTCCCAGGATAAGATTTTTGTTAAGCCCATCGTACTTTACCTGGGCGGTGTGCCACTGTTCGGTCTCCCATTCGGCGTTTTCCCCGATCAGGGTGGCAGACGCCACTCCGGCTGGATCATGCCATCCTACGGCCAGAACGCCTCCCAAGGRCGATACCTGRAAAAGCTCGGCTACTTCTGGGCTRTGAACGARTTTGTRAACAGTCAGTTCTTTTTCGACTTTTACGATGAAAGGGGGATTCTTTTCCAGAGCAGAAACAGCTACTTTGTCCGGTATGGTTTTAACGGCAGTTTTAACTTCCGCTACAACCGATTTATTGCAGACAAGGAAATCACGGATCTTTTCGACCGACCCAGTTCCGTGGGATGGTCCGTGAATTGGAATCATCGCCAGAAGATGCGGCACAATCAGTCGTTCAACGTCAACGGCAGCTACTACAGCGACAACACGTTCAACCGCAAGTTGGGTGTCGACAGAAGTACCCGGCTGAACCAGTCCGCCATTTCCAAGGCTAACTACTCCAAACGGTGGCCGAAGCTGGGACTGAGTCTTTCCGCCAGTGTTTCGGAAAACCGCAACCTCATGGCGGAAGCGAAAACTCATAAGACTGAAGGGTTCGATGCAATCTACTACGAAGCGCCTGTCCGGGAAGGTCAGCGCATCAATGAAACCAACGCCGTGCTGCCKTCGCTCTCTTTCCGAAAAGGACAGTCTCAACTGTTTGGTGGAAGCGGAAAAGGGAGCAGTATCTATTGGTCGTACAACAGCGCTCTGAAAAATAAGCAGACTGGCTTTTATGAATCGGCTTAYGACACGACGTATGTGGACTCTGTAGGCGAGGATTCATTGGGTAATACTATCTTCGACACAACCGACAGTTTCATCTGGCAAGATCTTGACCATGATCAAGACAACAGCTGGATACACAATTTTTCCCTCTCCGGATCCTTCCGACTCTTTCAGCATATCGCCGTTCAGCCCAGAGTGAGTTTTCGCGAGGAGTGGATCACCCGTTATTACGATGCCACCGCTGCCGATTACGCAGGAAATGCACTGGACAAACAGGAAGTTGATGGCTTCCTGGCCCGGCATACCGGCTCCCTGTCACTGAGTGCCAACACCAAGCTCTACGGCCTCTTCCCGGTAAAGATCGGTCCCCTGCTGGCGTTGCGCCACACCCTAACGCCTTCWATCGGATTTAGCTATACGCCGGATTATTCGAAACCTATTCTCGGCTACGATCCGGGATACTTCAAAACCATCACCGACAGCATTGGTGGTGAGCATCTCTTTGATCCTTTCAGCGGTACCATGATCGGCGCCACTTCCATCCGAGAGGCGAAGAAAATCAACTTCTCACTGAAGAATGTCCTGCAGGCAAAAGTGCTGCAAGGCGGTGAGGAAAAAAARATAAACAACCTCCTTACCTGGAATATGAGCAGCAGCTACAACTTTACCGCAGAACAGTTCAAACTCGCCAATCTCCGGTCGTCCATCCGGGCCAAACTGGCAGGCAAGCTAAACCTAGATTTTTCCATGACGCACGATTTCTACAACGTCCAGAGGGAGGAAGGAGATCTGGTCCGAGTTGACGAACTGCGGATAAACCAATGGGGCGCACCCTCGCCGCGGCTGATCAATTTGAGTGCTTCCACYGGCTTCCGATTTTCCGGAAAAAGATGGGCCTACCGGGAGGAAGTTTCGGAAGCAGACACCACCGCAAGTGATACGGCAGACGTTGATCTGAGCGAGGCTAAGGAGACCTCTATCGGAAAAATCAATAAGAAGCCTATCTCTGGTGGGAAGCTGTGGAACGCCACCCTGAGCCTACGCTATTCAGCCAACCGGTTTGATCCCAACGACCCACAGGACACGTTTTGGGGMAATCTGGGYCTGCGACTGCAGATCACCAAGTTCTGGCGGATCCGGTACTCAGCCCGGTTCGAYCTCCTRGATCGGTCGCTGGTAAGCCAYGACTTCAACATCTACCGGGATCTCCACTGYTGGGAGCTGTCGTTCAACTGGACTCCCGGTGGAATTGGWCAAGGGTTTTACTTGAAAATAAGTGTAAAATCGCCTACACTGGACGATCTAAAAGTCGAATCCAAACGAGGGCGGTGGAATCTGCCTTACTTTTAGGAGTAACCTTACGACAAACCTGTTGTTTTTCCCTCCTGAGAAAGGCAAATTCCCCACAGTCAGTTCCTATTTTGAAACAGATCGAAAACTTTATCTCAAYMTYGAGGAGACATSATRTACTGTCCTGAATGTAAATCTGAATACCAGGAAGATATCCTCTTTTGCRAAGATTGCAGTGCCAGTCTAGTCTTAKTCTTGGAAAAACCACAACCTCTTGAGGAAGTGGAATGGGTGTCGCTGGACAATATCCGYGGGGATATCTACGCTGAAATGGTAAAAGAGGTTTTGGATAATAACGATATYCCGTGCTATATCAAAACCGCGTTCATGATCTCAGCTTTCGGGATAAAAGGTGCCGGAATCCCCGGAACCAAATGTACCATTTTCGTCCCTTCCGATTATTACGAAGAAGCTGCCGAGATTCTAAGCCAGATGATGAACTGATTTTATGGCTGARAAGTTCAAAGCGGTCAAAGGGACYAAAGACATCCTMCCGGATGATTCTACCAAGTGGCAGACGTTAGAGCAGACKGTYCATGAATTCATGAACCGGTGGGGCTATGGTGAAATACGTACGCCGGCTTTCGAGCGAACGGAGCTTTTCGCCCGGAGCGTGGGCGAGGAGAGCGACATCGTCTCCAAGCAGATGTACACTTTTCTCGATCAGAGTGAGACGAGCCTCACCCTTAAGCCGGAGCTGACAGCACCAGTCATGCGAGCCTTTCTTGAGCACAATTTGGATCGCGGCGGCGCCCTCACCAAGCTCTATTACATTGATGCACTTTTCCGGCAGGAACGACCCCAGAAGGGTCGCCTTCGCCAATTYCACCAGTTCGGAGCGGAAGCCRTCGGCTCGCCTCATCCGGAGCAGGATGTGGAGATCATCGCTCTCGCTTACCGTCTGATGGAGGCAGTGGGAATTGCGAAGCCATCGCTGCAGTTGAACAGTATCGGTTCTAAAAAGTGCCGACAGCGATTTCGGGATGCCCTGGTGGAATTTCTCTCTCCCTACAGCGGCGATTTATCTGAGGCCAGCCGGCAGCGGATGGAAACCAATCCCCTGCGCATCCTCGACAGTAAGGATGAACGCGAGCAAGACATCTTGAAGGGTGCGCCGCGTATTCTGGATTGCCTGGATGACGCTGACAAGGAACATTATGAAGCTGTGAAAGCGGGGCTGGATGCATTAGGGATTTCGTATGAGCAGAACGACCTTCTGGTCCGTGGCTTGGACTACTACGGCCGGACAACTTTCGAGATTACCTCCGATACTTTAGGAGCGCAGGATGCTCTCTGCGGCGGCGGGCGGTACGATGATCTTTTGGAAGAGCTGGGAGGAAAACCTACTCCGGCAGTCGGATTCGCAGCGGGTATGGAGCGCATTCTGCTAGCCACCCCAGAAGAATCAGAGTCATACGGTTCTGAAACCGTTCGTGCTTTTGTCATCGCTGCAGGTGAAAAAGCCAGAACCGACGCCATGCAAACTGCCATGAATCTCCGCTCCAACGGTATTCCAGCAGATTTCGAYACTCTACAGCGAAGCGTGAAAGCTCAGATGCGGGAAGCCAATCGCCAAGATGCAACACACATCGTCTTTATCGGTGAAGAAGAATTGGCTAGCGGAACATSCCAGGTGAAGGACCTCTCTACTGGTGAACAGCAGTCCGTTCCCTTTAAAGAATTATTCAAATATCTTACTGCAGTCTGATTATCCGACGATAAATCCTTTATTTGCCTCTTGAATTTCCTTAGAGCCTTYGTATATTTTCCGCGCSTGAAAGGGAGAATATGACAAAACGATCACTCATAATTGTAGAATCACCCTCAAAAGCCCGGACTATYGAGCGGTATCTCGGGAAGGAATATMGTGTTGAAGCATCCAACGGACATATCAAGGATCTTCCGGCGAAAAAGTTCGGGGTAGATGTAACCGACAACTTCAAAGCAGAATATGTAGTCATGCCCGGAAAGGCTAAGATCATCAAGAAGCTGAAAGAGCGTGCGGCAAAAGTTGAAAATATCTATCTGGCCACTGACCCTGATCGAGAGGGTGAGGCCATCGCCTGGCACATTGCCACAGAAGTGAGCGGTTCCGGCAAGAATACCCGTCGAGTTCTCTTTAACGAGATTACTCCGGAAGGCCTCAAAGAAGGGATGGCAAACCCRCGTGATGTGAATATGAATCTGGTGAATGCCCAGATCACCCGCCGGATCATTGACCGTATTGTGGGCTACACTGTGTCGCCATTCCTCGGTTCTGTTCTTTACCGCGGTTTGAGCGCCGGGCGAGTGCAATCGGTGGCTCTKCGGCTCGTTTSTGAAAGGCATGAAGAGATCATTAACTTTAAGCCTCGGGAGTACTGGACGCTGGACGCAGAGCTTACCTCAGAGAGACAGGAAATGTTCACTGCTAGACTCCACCGAATTGCCGAGAAGAAACCTGAAATAGCTTCTGAAGCAGATGTAAAAAAGATTATTGAGGTTGTGCGTGACGAAGAATTTGTAGTCAGCAACGTGGAGAAAAAAGATGTTCGGAAATCACCGCCGCCGCCTTTCACCACCAGCACTCTCCARCAGGATGCTGCCAGCCGTCTTCGACTGACACCACGCCGTTCCATGGGTATCGCACAGCGACTGTATGAAGGTGTGGAYATCGGTGGCGGAGAACCTACCGGACTCATTACCTACATGAGAACAGATTCTACCCGWGTATCAGACTCAGCAGTAAAAAGTGCTCGCAACTTTCTTTCATCTAAATACGGCGGYGAGTTTATTCCGAGCAAACCCAATGTTTTCARACAGAAAAAGAAGCAGRTTCAGGATGCTCACGAAGCGATCCGACCAACAGATCCAACGCTCATTCCTGATTCCCTCAAAGAAAAAATTGATGATGCTGAACTGAAGCTTTACCGACTCATCTGGCAGAGATTTATGGCGAGCCAGATGACGCCTTGTATCCTGGCACAGACAACAATTGATATCGAAGCCGGTGATGAACATCTTTTCAGGATAGCCGGGTCAGTCGAAAAGTTCGCCGGTTTCCGGAAAGTCTATCCTCCTGTGCGAGAGAGAGAAGAACTGTTCATACCGAAGGAAATCGCAAAAGGCGAAAGGGTTACTGCTGAAGATTTCCTCCCGGAACAGCATTTTACAGAACCTCCGGCCTACTATTCGCAAAGCTCGCTTATTAAGGAACTGGATGCTCAGGGGATCGGCAGACCGAGTACTTTCAGTGATATCATCGCAAAGCTGTATGATCGTAAATACGTTGAAACTGGGAGTCGGAAACTTGTCCCTTCGGATACTGGATTATTGGTAAACCAAATCCTGGTGGAAAATCTGCCGAATATCTTTGATGTTAAATTTACCGCCAGGATGGAAGAGGAGCTGGATGAAATCGAAACCGGTGCGGAGGATTACCTYACGGTATTGAACGATTTCTACAAACCGTTCCGGGCTTCCATGGACAGTGCMGATGAAAAAAAGAGCGAGATAAAGGCTCAGTTYCTGGAAGAGACTGACGAAAAATGCGAAAAGTGCGACAGCCCCATGGTTATACGGTTTAACCGTAGTGGAGAGAAATTCATGGGATGCTCGGGATTCCCGAAATGCAAGAACGCCAAGCCGCTTCCCGGATCTAAAGAAGTAGTCGATGAGCCCACAGGAAAAAATTGCCCCGATTGCAACAGTCTACTRGTGATTAAGCGAGGACGCTATGGTCGCTATGTTGGGTGTAGTAACTATCCAGACTGTCGCCATACAGAGTCRCTGGGTACCGATATCGCCTGTCCTAAAACGGGCTGCGAAGGTGAAATCGTGGAAAGAACCAGTCGTAAAGGGAAGCTKTTTTTCGGCTGCAGCAGATATCCCGATTGCGACCAAGTCTCATGGAATCGGCCGGTGCTTTATACATGCGAATGCGGACTCCATTTCGTAGAAGAGCGTTCAAGCAAAACAAGGGGCACTTACTACTCATGTCCCGAATGCAAAAACAGCTACGATTCCTTAGAGACTGCTGATGAAGCGTGAAGATGACTAGAGTAATAGCGATCTTYTTTTTTCTTGCGTTCATTTCACTGAACGCTGAGGATRAAGCACTTATTGAAGATCTTGAACGAAACTTAATGGCACCCTGCTGYTGGAGTGGGACGGTTGCTGCTCACGGTAATAGTGAAATGGAATCCTCGATTAGGGAAATGGTATCTCAAGGTTTAACCAGACAGCAAATATTAGACAACTTTGTAGCAACTTATGGTGAAAAGATTCTGGCCAAGCCAAAAGCTGAGGGATTTAACCTGACAGTGTGGATTATGCCAGCCGCTGTTTTTGTTTTAGCTCTACTCATTATGGTGTTATACTTTAAAAACCGTCCGGTAAAARCCACACTAACTGAACAAAAACAGAACATCCGCCACAGCGATCAGATTGAGAGTGAATTAAGGAAAATGAATTAATGGCTCGAGGCGACGACAATAAAATGGAAAAACTTGTATCTCTCTGCAAGCGGAGGGGATTCATTTTTAGGAGTTCAGAAATTTATGGTGGATTGGAAGCCACTTATGACTACGGGCCGCTGGGCGTTGAACTGAAAAATAATGTTAAGCAAATCTGGTGGAAGGACGTGGTTACTTCCCGCTCTGATGTGGTAGGRATGGACGCCGCTATYTTCATGAACTCCAAGGTGTGGGAAGCTTCCGGGCATGTGCAAGAATTCCATGATCYGCTGGTAGACTGCAAAAACTGCAAAGCGCGCTACCGTGAAGATCATATGGACATGGATAAACCGTGTCCTGCCTGCGGCATCAAGGACTGGACTGAGCCGCGGCAATTTAACCTGATGCTCAAGACGCATTATGGTCCGTCTGAAGAATCAGCTTCCATCATTTATCTCCGCCCCGAGACTGCCCAGGGAATATTCGTCAACTTCCTGAACGCCCAAGGGACAGCACGGATGAAACTACCCTTCGGTATCGCCCAGATMGGRAARGCRTTYCGCAACGAGATCACCACCGGCAACTTCCTCTTCCGCTCCCGGGAGTTCGAGCAGATGGAGTTGGAGTTCTTCGTGAAGCCGGATGAGTCCGCCGAGTGGCTGGATCGCTGGGTTCAGTCTCGTTTCGACTGGTACAAAAGTCTCGGCATTTCGGAGAGCAAGCTCCGCCTACGCCAGCATAAAGGTGATGAACTAGCTCACTACGCCGCCGACTGCTACGATGTGGAGTACGAGTTCCCCTTCGGTTGGTCAGAACTGGAAGGAGTCGCTGATCGTGGTACTTATGATCTTGACCAACACGCAAAACACAGTGGTAAGAAGCTGACGTGGTTTGACTCCAAGAGCAACGAGCACATTACSCCCGCAGTGGTGGAGTCATCCGCCGGTGTGGACCGCACAGTCCTGACAATCCTCGCCGACGCCTACCACGAAGAAGAAGTGAAAGGTGAATTACGAACTGTCCTGCGACTGCATCCGAAGCTAGCGCCCACCACCGTGGCTATCTACCCGTTGGTAAATCGCGACGGGCTACCGGAAATCGCTGCAAAAATATTCGATAACCTGAAAAATGACTTCGCCGCATTCTACGATGCTGGAGGCTCTATCGGCCGTCGCTACCGCCGGCAGGATGAAGCCGGTACACCATTCGGTATTACCGTGGATTCAGATACGCTGGAAGACGATACCGTTACCGTCCGGGAKCGAGACAGCATGGAGCAGGAACGAATTACGATGAGCCAACTCCAAGACTATATTTTCGACAAACTTCGATAAACTATATTTCTAAAATTAACTTCTGAAGAGCGTCTCTTCCCGGTTGAACCACCGGACGCAGCCCCAGATTCCAAGTCCGCTGAAGATGAGCAGCGACACGTAAACTTCCAGAAGTAAAAGTAGATCGGCTGTTCCGGCCAGAACTTCCTTGGTGGCCAGCGATACATTTAGTACCGGAATAAAAGCGGTTTGAGGAGAAAGTTCAATACCCGGTAAGAGTCCGATGGCTACGGGGATTATAATCAGGATGCTGGCGGGCGAGATCATACTCTGTGCCTCTTTAAACGAGCGGGCGTAAATGGAGATACTTAGTACACCGGCAGCGAAAAAGACCGCCAGCGGAATCACCAGAGAGAGAATGAGYAGGATCATCTTGACGTCGAGCATACTCATGACAGCATCCAGTATTTCCGGGGAAGTATCTGTTATGAACCTTACCGCCAGAGACATCCCCAGCATGGCGATTAGAGCCGAGGCAATCCCCGCCAGGGAGACAACACCCAGCTTGCCCAAGACGATCTCCAGCCGAGTAGCAGGAGAGGATAGCAGAGTTTCCAGTGAGCCCCGCTCCTTCTCACCTGCGCCTAAATCAATTCCCGGATACATGGCTCCCATAAAACTGAATATGACAAACATATACGGCAGGAAACCGCCCACCAACTTACCAATCACCTCCTGCTTGGAAGAGACATCCAGTTCCGTAATAGTGACAGCATCGAACAGATTAGGATCCAGATTCAGGCGCTCCACCCGTTCAGTTACAATTAACCTGTCGTATTCTTCGATCACTTTTATGAGCCGATCCTTTACCACTCCCAAGCCTTCGGACCCTTTGTACACTATCTGAACCTCACCCTGTGCATCTTCCTTAAGTGACTTACCGAAAGACTTCGGGATGATTACGGCTCCATCCAACTCACCTCCGCTTATGGACGGTCGCAGACTGTCTGGAGGAAAATCARGCAGMAGGATCATCCGCYCCTGTTCCTGAAAGAGATTCATAAGATCCGGGGCATAGTCGCTGCCTAAAAAACCGATTCGAAGTTCCTTCTCCTGAGCCTTTTCCATGACAGAGCTTTGAAGTTTATTCAGTCCGATAATAAGGAGTGGCATAATGAGCATGGGCACCAATACCATCATGATAAGCGTCCGCCGATCCCGTAGAATATCCTTCAGTTCTTTGCGAAATATGGTTACTGTCCGCTGCATCACGCTTCCTCAGCTAATCTGATGAATTCATCTTCAAAAGTTGCTTCCACCATCTGCTCCTCGAACTTCAGTAGGGTTCCACAAAAGAGCAGTTTCCCATTATGAACAATGGCTACATCATCGCACAGCAGTTTCACCTCTCCCATTCGGTGAGTTGAAAAGATGATGGTCTTACCCTCATCCCGACARGAACGAATTAGGTCGATGATGGCCCGGGAGGTCATGACGTCTAGTCCTTCGGTAGGTTCATCGAAAACCACCACTTCCGGATCGTGGATCATAGTTCGGGCGATGGAGGTTTTCTGCTTCATTCCGGAGCTGAGGCGGGCAATCCTGCGGCCGGCAAAMTCGTGCATCCCTAGAATGTCGAACAGTTTCTCCCGCCGACTCTTGAACCGCTCCCGGTCCATTCCGTGGAGATCGGCCATGTACTTCACCATCTCGTTTGGAGTCAGGCGGTCGTAGAGTGCAGTCTGGCCTGTCATAAAACCGATTTTCTCCCGAACCTTCTGAGGTTCTTGGACAGTATCGCAGCCCGCTACGGTGATAGTCCCTGCTGTAGGCTTAAGCATAGTTGCAATCATACGGAGTGTGGTGGTCTTCCCGGCGCCGTTGGGACCAAGYAATCCGAAGACCCGGTTCGGAGCACATTCGAATGAGATATCATTCACAGCCGTTATYGAAAGGGTKTTTCGGAACTCATCACCCATCTCGCGGCGGGACCGTTTCGTCAGRCGGAATTCCTTCRTTAAATTTTCAACTTTAATCATGTYTGCTTACYGAAAATGTTTCAGTCCCCAATAATCTTCACCAGTATTCGTTTCCGCCTGCGGCCGTCAAACTCGCCGTAGAAAATCTGCTCCCACGTACCAAAATGGAGCTGTCCATCGGTAATGGCAACCACTACTTCTCTGCCCATGATTTGCCGCTTGTGATGCGCATCGCCGTTGTCTTCACCCGTCAGGTTGTGGTCATAACGAGATATGGGTTCATGAGGCGCCAGCTCTTCCAGCCACCGTTTGTAGTCCCCGTGTAGYCCAGGTTCATCATCRTTGATAAAGACCGAGGCTGTAATGTGCATAGCGTTGACCAGGCAGAGACCGTTCTGTACACCGCTCTCACGGACGATTTCCTCTACCTGTTGCGTAATATTGATAAAGTCCATGCGGACCGGTACTTCCATCCACAGTTCCTCGTGATAAGATTTCATAATATCTCCGGAATTGATTGCATACATCTACAAGGTGAGCTACAATTTAGCMACAACCAGAYACTATTCGACAKAAGAATGAYACARATWCCCACACTTGCCRAMRTCAAGGAMRCCKCKAYYCGYATMGYACCMTWYGCMGARCGGACKCCYGTRMGRAYWCTYCARYTGGACGAYGRWACYCAACTATGGCTGAAGTGCGAAAACTTCCAGCGCACGGGCGCCTTCAAGTTCCGCGGCGCCTGTAATGCCGTCTTCTCACTATCTGATGAAGAGGCAGCCCGGGGTGTRGCAACCCATTCTTCCGGGAACCACGCCGCCGCTCTGGCGTGTGCGGCCGAACTCCGTGGTATYCTTGCTCACGTAGTGATGCCGAAAACAACTAMARAAATGAAGAAGAACAATGTTCAGCGGTACTCCCCTTCTATAACCTTGTGCGAGCCCACACTGAAAGCTCGAGAGGAGACACTACAAAAGGTGCTGAATGATACTGGCGCAATAGARATTCACCCCTACAACAATCTTCGCATTATCGCCGGTCAGGGTACTGCGGCTCTTGAGTTTCTCGAYSAGATCCYTGATCTKGACATTTTACTCRCTCCCGTGGGAGGTGGTGGACTCCTTAGCGGAACTGCCATTGCKACTAAGGAAACTAACTCTKCCATTAAGGTCATTGGCACAGAGCCGACAGGAGCTGACGATGCTTATAACTCCTTTCGAAAGGGAAAGATCATCCCATCAGTGAATCCCCAGACTATCTGCGACGGACTGCTCACCTCGCTGGGCGAATTCACCTTTGCCGCCATTCAGCACCATGTGGACGATATTGTCACCATTAGCGAAGAAGCCATYAAGAGTGCCRTGAAGACAGTGCGTGAGAAAACCGGGATGTCAATCGAGCCGTCGGCGGCAGTACCCATTGCGACAATTCTTGAAGGCAAAGTCAATCCGTCAGGAAAGAAGGTGGGGATTATTATAAGTGGTGGAAATGTGGGTTAGGAATGAAGATTCAAATATCTAATGTAGCAGGCCTGTCACCAACTCCACCCAGATAGAACACCCGACGAGCAGTGCCCGTTCGTTAATATCGAAGTGCGAGCAGTGGTGCGGTACGCTGAGAGGTTCCCGGTCTTTGGGCGCCGAGCCCACAAAGAAGAAACAGCCCGGCAGTTCCTGCAGATAGAAGCTGAAATCCTCTCCGCCCATGGAGAGGTACGGAAACTGCACACCGTCTCCTACGATTTTCCCGGCGGCGTCTTTAACCTTSTYAACCTGWTCAGAATGGTTCACGGTAAGTGGATATCCTTCCTGATARTCCAGCTCTATCTCTGCTCCGAACGTCRCTGACACACCTTCAGTGATTTCCTKCAGCCGGCGTATTATTGTCTGGCGATTTTCTTCTGCATACGCMCGGACAGTGCCATCAAGTATGACTTCGTCAGCAATCACGTTGAAGTTATGTCCTCCATTGATTTTTCCCACTGTCACCACAGCCGACTCCAGCGGATTGATGTTCCGGCTGACTATRGTCTGRAGRRCYGWWAYCARGTGAGMGGYGACRACAATAGCGTCCACCGTTGTATGCGGAACAGCTCCATGGCCGCCTTTTCCCCTTACGGTAATCGTAAACACATCCGCCGCCGCGAGGATAGGTCCTGCCTTCGCTCCCACCGTACCGTACGRCTGATAATTCCAGAGATGAAGYCCATAGATTTCGTCCACYTTGGGATTCTCCAGTACGCCGTCCTCAATCATGAACCGTGCCCCGCCGCCGCCCTCTTCCGCCGGTTGAAAGATAAACTTCACCGAGCCGCGCAGCTGGTCACGCATGTCGGATAGGACTTTAGCAGCTCCCAAGAGGATGGCCATGTGCCCGTCGTGGCCGCAGGCGTGCATGACGCCTTCGTTCTGTGATTTAAAYGACAAGTCGCCCGTTTCCTGGATCGGCAAGCCGTCCATGTCCGCCCGAAGAGCAATGCACGGCCCTTCCACAGCGCCGTGAAGCAGACCGACGACACCCGTCCTTCCTACCTCTGTGGCAACCTCCATGCCCATGGCAGTCAATTGCTCAGCAATCAGCTTAGCAGTCTCATACTCTGCAAAGGCCAGCTCCGGCCGCTGATGAATATGCCGGCGTGTGGCAACGATATCTTCTCCGATGGCTTCTACTTCCGGATGAATCTTGGCCTCATTCATATTATTGCTCTCATCTTTCATCTCACAATGCCAAAATTATCCCCCGCACCAGCCGAGCGAAATCACCGCTGATACGGTYTGCCGTCTCCATCACTTCATCATGAGTCAGCGGTTGTTTGCTAATGCCCGCCGCGAAGTTTGTTAGACATGAGATGGTCAGCACTCTCATCCCCAGTTTACCGGCGAGGCGCATCTCCGGGACTGTGGACATCCCCACGGCATCGCCGCCAAGTTCTTGGATCATCTGCACTTCCGCTGGAGTCTCATATGATGGTCCCAAAGCCCAGGCATAGACTCCTCTCTCGAGTGTCACCTGTTCAGATTTTGCCACTTCCAACGCCAGCTTTAAGAGTTCCGGCGAGTGACAGTCACTCCCCCGCTCCACTTCCGGCATTTGTGCGCTTTCACGGAAGGTGCAGTCGAGATGACCTACAGCTGTCATAAGGGTAACGGGAGGGAAATCACGATTGGTTGAACCAGCGGCGTTGGTGATGATCAGGTTTTCAATCCCCAGGTCGTGGAAGAGCCGGACGGGAAGCGTAACCGTATCYATATCGTAACCTTCGTACAGATGGAATCTCCCGCTGGCCAGGAGCACTGGCACATGYKCCACATTYCCGGCCACAAGTTCACCGGCGTGACCCTCTACTCCGCTTAGAGGATATCCGGGAATTTCACTGTAGGGAATCCGTACTGCATCCTCGATAGATTCGGCAAATTGTCCCAGTCCCGAACCGAGTACCACAGCCGTCCGGGGAACGACAGACATTTTCCGGCCTACGCTCTCCACCATCTGTGAAATATCCGGCGTTATGGTCTTTACCGTCGTCATAACTTCATTAAATTACTTTTTCCCTGCAGGCAATTCAAGACAATTCGGTTGATTTGCGCAAGAGCAGATGGTAAGTTTCCCGCCGTTCAAGGAACTTTTCTTTGATCATCGTTTTGAATGAGGACATTATGACTAAAACTCAAGACCTGAAGCTTGTTAAGGAACTCCACAGCTCCCGTGACCTGATTTACACCGAGCTGTCCAAGGTTATCGTAGGGCAGCGAGACATTATCGAGCACCTCCTGATTACACTTCTCTGCCGCGGCCACGCCCTGGTTATCGGCGTTCCCGGACTGGCGAAAACACTCCTTATTAAATCGGTAGCACAAATCCTTGACCTCCGGTTCAGCCGAATCCAGTTTACCCCTGACCTCATGCCCAGCGACATTACCGGAACGGAGATCATTGAGGAAGATCACGCAACCGGCAAGAGGGTATTCAAGTTCGTGAAGGGTCCTGTGTTCGGCAACATTATCCTCGCCGATGAGATCAACAGGACGCCGCCCAAGACGCAAGCGGCTCTGCTGGAAGCCATGCAGGAACAGAAGGTGACTGCCGCAGGAACTTCCTACGAATTGGAGGCGCCTTTCCTGGTCCTCGCCACGCAGAACCCTATTGAGCAGGAAGGGACTTATCCTCTGCCTGAAGCGCAGCTCGACCGCTTCATGTTTTCCGTAAACATTACCTATCCCTCAACGGAGGAAGAAGTCGAAATTGTCAAGTCCACCACCAGCGCCAAGGAAGAGACACCCCAAGTGATTATTTCACGAGAGCAAATTCTCGCCTATCAGGATCTCATTCGGCGAGTACCCGTAGCAGATAATGTGGTAGAATTCGCCGTAAATCTCGTTTCACAGACGCGCCCTACCGATGGCTGCCCTGATTTCATCAACGACTGGATAGAATGGGGCGCCGGGCCTAGAGCTTCACAGTTCCTTATTCTGGGAGCCAAAGCCAAGGCAGTACTGGAAAACCGGCCTACACCCGACATTTCAGATGTGACCAGCATGGTCTTGCCAGTCCTGAGGCATCGCGTCATTACCAACTTCAACGCCGAGGCGGACGGTATTTCTACAGATGATATTTTGAACCGTCTCGTGGAAACAATCTCTCAATAATATTGACTTCCGCTGTTAACAAAAAAAGATTCCTCCGTCCGGAGGTTGTAGCCAAGCTGGACAATATGTTTCTCCGTGCGCGGCTGGTGGTAGAGGGATATCTTGTAGGTCTGCACAAGAGTCCTTATCACGGTTTCAGTGTAGAATTTGCTGAGCATCGGGCATACGGTCCGGGCGATGAAATCCGCCGTGTGGACTGGAAGCTTTACGGCAAGACCGACCGCTTTTACATCAAACAGTATGAGGAAGAGACCAACCTCAGATCTTATCTCATCGTAGACACCAGTAAATCCATGGACTTCGCCAGTGGAGATGTCACCAAGCTGGAATATGCCGGTTACCTCTCCGCCGCCCTTACCTACCTGATGCTCCAACAACGGGATGCTGTTTCACTTACATTATTTGATAAGGAGGTTCGAAGCTATGTACCGCCCTTGTCAACACCGGGACATCTAAACACTGTTCTGGCTCAGCTGGAGCAGGTCTCTTCGGGACCGGAGACAGCCATCGCTCCCACTCTCCACCAACTGGCGGAGAAGATCAGAAAGCGGGGACTCATTATCTTAATCTCGGATCTGCTGGATGATCCGCAGGAGGTTTTAACCGGCTTGAAACATTTCCGCCATAAGAAGCACGAGGTTATCGTCTTCCATCTTATCGATCCGCAGGAACAACTCTTTGACTTCTCCGTACGAACCCGCTTTCGGGATCTGGAGAGCGGCGACGTGATTACAACAGAACCGTGGCAGATTCAGTCAGCTTATAAGCAAGTGATGGCGGATTTCCAGAAACTGTACAAAACAGAGTGCCGCAAGCAGAATATTGACTATGTACCGGTGGTGACTGACCAGTCTCTCGATCTGGCTCTTACCGGTTATCTGAAAAAGAGAAAAAAAGTTTCTTAGGGTATATTACTCGAGAGCCTTAGCCTGTTCCAACAGTTCCTGACCTTCCTCAACTCTACCCTGCTGATAGATCACTACTGCCAGGTTTCTCATAGCTGAAGAGTGATCTGGTTTGATTTCAATCACTTGCCTGTAGTAGTACTCGGCATTTTCCCAACGCTCATTACCTCGAAATGCCTCAGCAATCAGGAGTATGGCTTCCCAATCATCAGGATTTGCATCGATGACAAACTGAAATTCTTCTTCGGCAAAGTCAAAATCGGCTAGTCGAAGGTAGAGCAGCCCGAGGTTATAATGAAGATCACTGTTATCCGGTTCCTGGTAAAGAGCTCGATTGTAAGCATCCACAGCTTTTTCAAAACTTTCCAGAAAAAAATAGTTATTCGCCAACGACTTTACCACTTCGACATCATGTGGTGTAAGAGTGAACGCAAGCTCAAGGTATTCATTCGCACCTTGGTAATCATTTTCTCGCAGTCGAAGCTGACCTGCCGTCAGCAGTAAATCGGTATCTTCAGGACTAATCTTCAGAGCTTCGGCCAAAGTGGCATCTATACCCTCCTGATCTTCCTTCTGAACATAACAGAAAAGGAGATTTTTGTACGTTTTTCCTTCAGAAGGGGAAATTAGAATAGCCGTGGTGAAGAGTTCTATAGCCTCGTCTAGAAACTGGCTTTTCATTTCAGGATCACCTGAGAGAGCATCATTGTAAGCACCGGCTCCATTATTATAAAATTCTGTCCAATGCTTTCCGCGGATAAGTTYYACTCCCTCTCTGACTGTTAGATTCTCAGCCCCAACAGGAATTTTGATTTCTGMCCCCAGGGCAARAGCTTTATCCAGCATTTCATTCATTTTTCCCCACTCACTTCGATTGGCATAGATATCCGAAGCCATCTTAAAATAGACTTCAGGGTTTTCWGAATCTGTACCATTCATGGCAAGGAGCAGCTGCTCCTCTTCTTTCTCGTATTCTTTATCACGAGAGTATATCCTGGCAGACGTAATTTCTGCACTGGTACAACTCCAAAAAAACATTATGACCAGTACACTGCATATTAAGAGAATCCAATTTTTCTTTTGCATTATTAACCTCCTGAAAATTTAGTTCAAATAGTCTGTAAGTTTAACAAGTTCTCGACGGTGATTCAAGCCAATTTTGATAGATTGCGTACAACTGAAATCCTTTGTGCCAGCTCGTCTTTATCCAATTTAAATAGGCCAGCCGGGCCAAAACCTTCCACGGAAAAAGATGCAATTGCAGAGCCTACAATCAATGCGTCGATTAATGAGTCGCCTGCCGMCAAGGCACCTACCAAACCACCGGCAAATGAGTCGCCAGCACCTGTAGGATCCAYCACAYTATCTATTTTGTAGGCTGCAAYCGGYACGGTTCGCTCCTCCTCCACAAGAAGAGCACCTCGACTGCCGAGCTTTACCACCACACTCTTTGGCCCTTGCCGGCACAACTCCCGGCCTGCTCCCTCAGGATCGGACAACCCGGTCAGCTTCTCAGCTTCRTTGTCGTTAAGCAGAAAAATGTCCGTTTTGGCAATCACTTTCTTGAGGTCAATYAAGGCGGTGTCAATCCATAAATTCATGGTATCGGTTATAACGAGGCGTGGAGACTCCATCTGGCCCAGCACATCCAGTTGCAGGGACGGCTGAATATTGGCGAGAAAGACAAAGGGACAGCTTCGATTCCCTTGTGAAATYGCCGGCTTGAAATCACCGAAAACCCCGAGTTCAGTAAAGAGTGTTGTCCTGTTCTCCCAATTTTCGTGATAGCGCCCGCCCCAGCGAAACGTTTTCCCGTCCACTACCTGAAGGTCATCCAGATTGGCGGTGTGAATCTTGTATAGGTCATGTCCTTCCTGAGGAAAATCTGACCCGACCACTCCAACTACGTGAACGGGAGCAAATTGTGAAGCTGTGAGGATAAAATAAGTAGCAGATCCACCCAGGACCTCTCCCTCAGTGCCGTCGGGCATTTCRAGCCAATCAATGGCGATAGAACCTACTGTCAGTATGGCATCAGAATTCATAACAATGCGACGGGAATTTGATTCTCTCCTATACGGAATGCAAGCAATTGTTGTCATTTCTTACCGACGGTAGCTTAGAAAAAAGAATTTATACAATTATGTTAAATGCACTGTATATTCTTTCAACAACAGCTATGGGTATGAAGGAGATCCTCAAATGAGTAAGAAACGATTTGCTATTCTCACAGATATCCACAGCAACCTGGCTGCTTTAGAGGGCGCTTTGGATGTCATCAACGATCGGGAGATTGATCAACTAATCTGCCTGGGTGACTGTTTTGCATTGGGACCTTCTCCTGTAGAGACGCTGGAAGTTCTTCAATCTCTGGAAGAYTGTATTTTCRTCCGCGGSAATCACGACCGCTATCTATTGGAAAAAATCTGGGAGCATGAAGCTCCGTCTCTGGAGGGGATGAGTCCTGACGATCCCATCTGCCAGGGAATTGTGCAAAACGAACGTTGGACCTATGAACAGCTAGGTAAGGATGGTATCGATTTCATCCGCAAGATGCATATTGCACACAGGGAAAAGATCGGTACCTTCCTGATCGAGTTTACACATGCCTGGTATGAACGTGACGATCAACCGCCTACTTTGGAAGAAGCCAAAACATGGCGGAATCATGTAAAGCTTCGTTACCCCGAGGTGAAGATGTTCCTTTTCATACACGGTCATACCCATTTACCCAGAATCGAACAAAACGGCAATATTAAGGTGCTTTGCCAAGGAGCCACCGGTCTCCCATTCGATAAGATCCCAAAAGGTGCAGTCGCATTCCTGACTGTAGGTGAAGACTTTGAGTGGGACGTTGAGCGGTTTGAATATGACAATTCCATCACCATCGATCGACTCGAGGAACGGAAGCCTCCCTTCTACCGCAATCTACAAAACACAGTAAAGTACGCTGAGATCCGCAACGAATTCTGACATATTTTTCACATTCCTCCGTAACTTTCCCCCATGATTTACTTTGATTACAGCGCTACTACTCCTATAGATCCTCGCGTGTTGGAACTGATGACTGAGGTGCATGCAAATGCTATCGGTAATCCGTCCAGCGTCCATCGCTTTGGGCAAAAAGCTCGCAGCACTGTGGAGCGGGCACGCCGTCAGATATCGACTGCTGTAGGTTGTGATCCGACTGAAATCATCTTTACCGGCAGCGGGTCTGAGGCCAACAACCTCGTCCTGCGCAATCTGCTCTACGGAGAAAAACAGCATGTTGTCCTGTCCTCCATAGAACATCCCTCCATTTACAATACCGTTAAGGAGCTTGAGCCGCTGGGGATYACAAATACAGTTGTGGATGTGGACGGAGCAGGCCGAGTGAATCCTGATGAAGTTTTGAATGCCATTCAAGAGGAAACCGGGCTTGTCTCTATCATGATGGTCAATAATGAAGTAGGCACCGTTGAACCTATAGCAGACATGGCAAACGAATGCAAAAATCGAAATAYCCCGTTCCACTCAGACGGAGTTCAAGCTCTGGGGAAAATCCCCTTGGATGTGAAAGAGCTGGGTGTCACCTCCATGAGCTTTTCTGCCCATAAGCTGTACGGTCCGCAAGGAGTGGGAGTRCTATACCTATCCGGAGGTGAAGAGCTCCACCCGCTTATTGCCGGCGGGAGCCAGGAAAACGGCCGGCGGGCAGGGACGGAAAATGTAGCCGGTATCTCCGGTTTTGGACTGGCAGCGGAACTGGCAGCAATTGAAGTTCAGAGCGAAATGGAGCGGCTCTCACACTTGCGCGAAAGTTTCACTTCCATTWTTAARGAGAACCGACCGGAGGTGATTATAAACGGTCATCCTTCAGCAACAGTSCCCGGTGTTGTGAGTCTGTCTATYCCCGGTATTTCTGCTGAAAAATTAGTCATGAAGCTCGACATGGACGGCTTTGCTGTATCTGCMGGGKCAGCCTGCGCTTCCGGCTCTCCCAAACCTTCRCCGGTACTGAAAGCGATRGGGCTCTCTRACGAGTTAAATCRCCAGACCATCCGTATCTCCTTCGGACGATTTACTACCACTGAGGAAGTCGATTCWTTASTGAATGCCCTTCTAGAATATATTCCACTCAGCGAAGCGGAGATGGCAGTATGAGAAAAAATGAAAGAGTCCTCGTCGCCATGTCCGGAGGTGTGGATAGTTCCGTTGCTCTTCATCTATTGGTGGAACAGGGTTACGATGCCGTGGGTGTAACCATGAAACTGTGGGACAGTCGGGACGGGAAGGGTAATCTCATCAACGACTCCTACTGCTGCTCCCTGGAAGCGATAAACAACGCTAAACTCGTCTGCGAAGCGGCTGACGTTCCCCACTACACTGTGGACTTCCGGGAAGAATTCCGGGAAAAGGTGGTGAACAATTTCACCGCTGAATACCTCCGCGGCCGGACACCCAATCCGTGCATCCGGTGCAATTCTGATGTACGGTGGAGTGCCCTCTTGGAGTACGCCGATGAACTGGGTATTGAATTCATCGCCACCGGCCACTACGCCCGAATTGATCGATCTCAACCTGCCYGTCCCACCATCCAAAAGGGTCTAGACCCTCARAAGGATCAGTCTTACGTTCTTTGGCGGCTGAASCGGRAGGCGCTGTCCCGCACCCTTTTTCCCTTGGGCGGACTGACCAAACCGRAGGTACGRAARATYGCTCGAAAGGCAAACCTCACTACTGCTGATATTGCCGAGAGTCAGGAGATCTGCTTTRTACCGAATGATAACTATCGAACATTTATTGAAAGTGAAACAGCTCAAGGAAATGGAGCCAATGGCGGTGGGAGATTCGTGACTCCGKCAGGAGAAACTGTGKCAGAACACCGAGGAATTTCTCATTATACAGTAGGCCAGCGGAGGGGATTGGGARTATCGGGAGCTGAACCTGTTTATGTACAGAATATTGAAGCGGACAGTGGCGATATCACGCTGGCACCCCGCMGATCCATGTTTTTYTCCGGCTGCCGACTGAACGATCTCAACTGGCATATAGATGAAACTGATTTGGATATGTTGAAAAACTTAACGGTCCTGATCCGCTAYAACCACGKSGGWGTYTCGTGTGGGATCACGCTGAGCGAAGATGGTACTGCAAAAGTAAAATTCCAAGAGCCTCAGTTTGCCGTGGCGCCGGGTCAGTCGGCAGTGATTTACGATGACGATCGACTCCTGGGCGGCGGAATTATTACGGAGGGATTCCTTAATGAATAGGCGACCTCTGGCCGTTCTCATCCTTGCTGCCGGCGAAGGGAAGCGGATGAAATCAGATTTGCCGAAAGTGCTTTACCTAGTGAGCAGGAAGCCCATTATCAGCCGCGTTGTGGAAACTGCTCAAGCTCTGAAACCTGAGAAAATTGTGGCTGTTGTGGGTGCGGGTCGTGAACTTGTTAAGAGTGAGCTAAGCGGCAGTGGTGTAGAGTTCGCTATACAGGATAGACAGCTTGGAACCGGGCACGCCGTCCTCCAGGCGAAAGAYAGTTTTTCTRATTTCCACGGAGACTTGCTGATACTTTCGGGTGACGTCCCACTTTTAAGTGAAATCTCTCTTGATAAAATTCTCCGTAGACATTATGTTTCATGTGCGACAGCGACGGTGCTGTCAACGATCATTGACAATCCCACAGGTTACGGACGGGTCATTCGAAGCAACGATGGCAACCTGGAACGAATCGTAGAGGAGATGGATTGCTCAGAGGATGAGCGGAAAATCCGGGAAATCAACGCCGGTATTTATCTCTTCCGATCCGAAGTTCTTTTCCGGTATCTGCCGAAGGTGAGCAATGCCAATGTCCAGCAGGAATATTACCTTCCGGACGTGCTTCCCATGATCATTGAGGATGATGGAATCGTGGCTGTGGAACAGATAAACGATGCCTTGGAAGTGGCAGGCGTAAATAGTCCAGAACAGTTAGAGGAACTCAATCTCGCTTTTGAAGAGTCAAATGAAATCTACAGTTAGCATCTCACTCATTTTATTGGGTCTTATTTCCATCTCTTCCGGTCAGTATAAATCTCAAATCGTAAACGGCACTCCCATAAAACCACTCCCCTCTGAWTCGGAAGAGAGTGAACTGTCTTTTCTCAACCCCGAACGCTTTTCCATGAATCACAGCTTCGGCTACAGCATGTCTTCCATAGGCGGAATGTCCTTTGGGTACGGAGTCTACTCCAACCAGATGCASTACTTGCTTTCAGACAAGCTGTCCGTTTCAGCCAATCTTGCTTTTGTGCAGCCTACATTTTCCTCCCTACCGGGAGGATTAAACAGCTTCAACGGYCAAACTTTCTATCAGGCAAAACTACAGTACCGACCCTCGGAAAACAGTCGGTTTGAATTAATCTTCGATAACTATCCGATTACAAGATATAGGTACTCTAACTCTTTCTACCCCTACCTCAACGCGGGAAGATGGCTCCGGGATTAATTAAGCGGACATATAAGTGCAGTGATTCCGGAGCCGGACTCTCATCCGGAGCTTAAAATCTATGAAACGGCGGAGAAGAGCCGTSAGACGAAAACCGACCAGCATCATCGGGCGGATGTTCCAGTCACCTTCTCTAAATGCGACCATCATCTTTCTCGCTTTCATMGTAATTGCATTTGTAGCATCGTTTTTCCAGAACAGTTGGCAAGGTGATGAAAAAATCTCCATGGCAGAGCCTTCTCTTTCAGTAAAGGCAAAGATATTTACTGATTTTGATGTATCACCAATGACCTTGATAAAAGTTGAGGTGCTGAATGGATGCGGCGAGAATGGGTTGGGAGGGCAGTTTACAGATTTTCTACGAAATCATCATGTAGATGTAACCTCTACAGAGGATGCTGATCATTTTGATTTTAACGCTACGCAGATCATTCAACGGAGTGAATTCCTGGATCGGGGGTATCAGCTGGCGAGCCTACTGGGAATTGACGAAGATGATATCATCGACGGTTTCGATCTAGATTTGGATTGGGATGTTACGGTGGTAATCGGAAGCGATTTTAGAGCTATTGAACCGTTCGATAACTATCTGGAGTCCCGCCGTCTGAATTGACTTCTGGCGAGACCACCTCCCCTTTTATCTCCTCAGACGAACTGGCCCACGCTATCGCCGAGGTGGCTATCTCCAAAAAGGGAGATAATGTCACTATTCTAGATGTTCGTAAGCAGACCAGTATTACTGATTTCTTTATCATATGCTCCGGCAACTCTGATGTCCACGTCAAAGCCATCTGCGATACTATTCTGGAGGAGCTAAAGCCTCCCACCAAACCGTGGCATACGGAAGGGTTAGAAAACCGGAGATGGATACTTCTCGACTACGTGGATGTGGTGGTGCATATTTTCCTGCAGGAAGCCCGGGATTATTACCAGCTGGAACGCCTCTGGGCCGACGCCATAACAGAAACTATTGATGAGACAGCGGCTGAAGAACCTGAGGGATAAGGCTGCCCTAGTCTACTCCTGAGTACTTAAATTCTA
This sequence comes from Fidelibacterota bacterium, assembly GCA_002402135.1. GTDB lineage: Bacteria > Fidelibacterota > Marinisomatia > Marinisomatales > UBA2128 > UBA2128. The sequence goes on from NVVH01000019.1 coordinate 27,579, forward strand.
TCATGTCGTCACTGTACTTAAAAGAATTTTTTCACACCCTGACGTCTCAAGCGTTGGATGAGCTAGGTCTACCCGATGATACATTCCGTATAGAGCGGTGTAAATCTCTTGAGCTGGGGGACTACTCTACAAACGCCCCTCTCGCTACAGCCAAAGCCGCCGGTAAGCCACCTTTGGAGCTTGCGGAAGCTATAAAATCGGCCATTGGTACAGATGAATCAATCTGTACCAATATCACTGTCTCAGCGCCAGGTTTCGTTAATTTCTCAATTTCACCCGCTTACCTGCAAAACCAGATTCCCGGGATCCTCTCTGCCGGCGACACCTACGGTCGAACTGACAGGGGGAGCGGTCAGAGAGCTTTAGTGGAATTCGTCAGTGCCAATCCCACGGGTCCCCTTACGGTGGGACACGGCCGTCAGGCGGTTCTAGGCGATACTGTCTCATCCATCTTAAAGTGGCACGGGTATGATGTAACACGGGAGTACTACTACAACGATGCCGGTCGGCAGATGCGGCTACTGGGAGAATCGGTCTACACCCGCTACATGGAAATCTTGGGTAAAGAAGCAGAGCTTCCGGAAGATGGTTACGAAGGCGAATACATCCGGGATATCGCTCAAGAAATTTTCTCAGATCACAACGACAGCTTAAAAGATGATGGCGAAAATCTCATCTTCAAGGAGAAAGCCGAGGAGACCATTTTTKCACACATYAGGAAAACCCTCGRAAATGTAGGTATTGAGATGGATAGCTATGTGAACGAAAAGACTTTTTATGATGATGGCTCYATAGACTCTGTGGTRRSARMYCTCMGGGAWCWGGGKYTSGCTTAYGATGCRGACGGCGCTGTCTGGTTCAAGACCACTAAGTTGGGAAAAGATCAGGATACCGTCCTTATCAAATCCAGTGGTGAACCGACCTACCGCCTCCCCGATATTGCTTATCACTGCCAGAAGGTAAAGCGAGGTTTTGACCTTATTGTCGATATCTTTGGGACAGACCATCAGGCCACCTATCCTGACGTCCTCGCCGGCGTGGAAAAACTGGGGAACAAAATTGACCACATTCGTGTTCTCATTCACCAGTTCGTCACTCTGAAGTCAGCGGGCGAAAAGGTGAAGATGTCTACACGAAAAGCAGAATACGTAACTCTACARGAACTGATYGAMRSTGTGGGAGTCGATGTGGTGAGATACTTTTTTATCATGCGCGGTATGCAGAGYCAYYTMAACTTTGATCTGGAGCTGGCGACAAAAGAGTCAGAGGAAAACCCGGTTTATTACCTCCAGTATGCCCACGCCCGGATATGCAACATCATTAAATTCGGCAAGGAGGCGGGAGTAATCTCTGACCATAAGCTGGATCTCTCACTTCTTGTGGAGCTATCCGAACTCAGGCTAATAAAAGAAATTATCCGSTTCCCTGAGGTGGCGCAATCGGCACTGGAGATATTGGAGCCGCAGATTATCGCCAACTACCTGCAGGAGGTGGCAACCTCCYTCCACAAGTTCTACACAGAGTGCCGCGTAATTACTGATGATGCGGAACTAACGACAGCCMGATTGRCKCTGGTTTCGGCCACCCGAGTGGTGCTGGCGAATGGACTCACCATCTTAGGGATATCACGCCCTGAGCGTATGTAAGCATGATCCTGCACCCTTTAGTCGAATACGCCCTCCTATGCTTTACCACGTTGCTAACGCTGGTGAATCCATTGGGTATCGCCCCGGTGTTTCTTGCTCTTACGGAGCGATTCGGTACAGCCCAACGACGGAGCATCGCCAAAAAAGGAGCCGGCACTGCYGSKSTCATYCTGATYRTCTTYGYYCTGGTRGGRWSYGCTATYTTCTCSTTCTAYKCCATCACRCTGRACGCCTTYCRKATCATGGGCGGCATCCTCTTTTTCCGSAGCGGWCTCAGGATGTTGGAAGCSATTGTATCCCGGACCCGGTCCACYCCYGCTGAGMRAGARGARGGRCTYGATCACGACGACATCGCTGTCAGTCCGGTGGGGATACCGATCATCGCAGGTCCCGGTGCCATAACGGCCGCCATGATGCTTTCAGCTCAGGCAGAGTCGTACATCCATTACGGAATTCTCCTGGCGGCTATCCTGATTACGCTGATCATCACCTATCTTGTCTTCCRCGGTGCCGACCGCCTGGCTGTCCGGCTGGGCGCCACGGGCATGCGTATTATTCAGCGTATCATGGGCATTATCCTCATGGTCATTGCTGTACAGTTTATTATAAATGGTGTGACACCCATACTTACTRCKATATTTAAAAGTGCTGTTAGTGGTTAACACTATTTAACTCACMCCCACACTTTTGTAAGAAGAACTCAACTCAAGACAATAGACCGTTCAACCTGTCAGGAASGAGNCTACCTGCCAGCCCTCCCGAACTTTCGGGATGGGGCAAGCTAGCCTGACAGGTAKSCTCACCCGTWAAGGGTKRGGCTACGAGAGAYTTTTAAGGAAAAAGTGAGAAGTAACCCTCAGCGTCCTGTGGGAAAGTTTTAAGTGAAAGGATCGTGGAGGCGGGGAGCGCGTCAGAGACGCGTAAAAGTTGAACTTTACCCGCCGATATAAGAGGGTCTATCCGCTTAGGGCGGGTCCCGTCCTMAAATGCTYATTCATSCATTCTCGACCTTTCCCGCTCTTAAGAAATTTCTCTCTCTTCCTTGCTGATTTATAGTCATAACATTCTTCTTTGTAGATAACATCAAATTTACCTAGTAATCGCTCTACTGTTGAGCCAGTTGAGCGATGTTCTTTAAGTCTTCTTGAAATATTATTGGTGATACCTATGTATCGTGTGACATTCACTTTACTTAACAAGATATAAACAGTTATCTTCTGTGGCACATTTTTTATTTTTTTGTGGAGGCGGGGAGAGTCGAACTCCCGTCCGAAAARGTATCYCGACCGGTATCTACATGTTTAGTCCGTTCTTTAATCTCGCTCTGATGACTGCAGCGGACAGCATTCAGTCAGAACCAATCTGCGATAAATATCTCATCGCCGGTCCGCAGATATAACCGGTGACCAGCCCGAATTATCGTCGCTTTCTCCGAACTCGTCGGGCACGCTTTCGGGAAAACGGCTTACGCTACTTAGGCGTAGGCTACTTGGCCGTAATCGGCACTTGTACGTGTCCCAGGAGGATTTAAGAGGTTACCTGAGGTCCTCTACATGCAACCAGGCGCGACATCCATCCCGTCGAATCCAGTCGCCCCCAAACCTATTGTCAAAGAGCTGTATCAATTTAACTATCTTGGAACATACTACTCAAGTTGTAACTATTGGAGTGATAAAACAAAGGCTGAGGCAAAGGCAGAGRAGAAGTTCACAGCWCCCTGTGGGGAAGATGGAAGAAGGAAAATRGTTGATCCATCTCCACTTAATTACGATGRACAAGTGGRAAATGAAATAGGCAGTGACTTCGTAAAATGTAAGAGCCCCGATGRAAATCGGGGCGCCACTTGCCAWCTACTTCTTGCCACATGATTTTTTCATGTGTCATTATTTTGCTCAAAGAGCTACTACAAATATATTCGGCGGATGGAAAGAATGCAAGCGGGAAATTGAGGATGAGTGGAGATTTTGACTTTTGTGGTAAAAAATTTATCGCATGATCAACCATTTTCAGCCTGACAGG
>NVVH01000060.1 GCA_002402135.1 Fidelibacterota bacterium
GCTCCGTAGTTATCACCGTCATCGAAAGTCCGTTTAGCCATGCCGAACGCGGAGGTAACGTCGTTAATTCGTTCAAACTCATCACGATAAGACTGATTTGTCTTATCTGCTTCAATGGCTTTCGTGAGGTGCTTTCGAGAATTTTCAAAGTCATAGTTTTCAATATAAATTTTACTCAGAAGAAAATGAGAAGCATGATATGAATCGTCAGCATCCACCACAATCTTGAGTTTGACTTCAGCAGAATCCGGATTTCCAGAGTTATATAATTTATAAGCTTCTTCCTGCAGTTTATCAATATCCTGACCAAAAGCTGTGAAAGACATAATTATGACTAAAGGAGTAATGTAATTTGTGATTCTATCTGTCATAATTCTCCTAATTTATTATGTGCCGAAGGGGGGACTCGAACCCCCACAGGATCTCTCCCACTGCCCCCTCAAGACAGCGTGTCTACCAGTTCCACCACTTCGGCTGGTTAGCAAATTTAATTACCTGTAGGCGGCTCTGTTTCTATTTGATCACCAGCAGGTTGTGACCATTGACCACTTTCCTGAGCTTTTTGCATAACAACAGACCCGCTTTTTTCAGAGACATCCCCCAAAAGTCCGATAACGATGGCAAGAACCATAAATGTGAAAGCCAGACTCACCGTCACTTTGCTTAAGAAGCTGCCGGCACCTCGTCCGCCGAAAACAGCAGTTGATGCTGCTCCTCCAAACGTACCCGACAACCCTCCTCCTTTGCTGGATTGCATTAAAATAACCACTATAAGCAGTACGCTTACAAGAACATGAAGTACAATCAGAAATGTGTACATTTATTTACCCTTTATCATAGTGTTCAGAGATCGCTTGAGTGATCTCCATAAAACTGTCAATTGAGAGACTTGCACCTCCCACCAGAACTCCATCCACTCCTGCTATTTCAATTAACTCAGTTGCATTTGTCGGCTTTACACTGCCACCGTAGAGAATCCGAATTTCATCGGCTAGTTTTTCATCTACATTCTTCATAAAATCTCGGATGACTCCGTGAGCCTCTTCAATTTGATCAGTTTCAGCAGTTATTCCGGTACCGATTGCCCAAACAGGCTCATAGGCGATAACTGCTCGGTCAAATGCTTCTACTTCAGTCAGTGACGTTACAGCATTCAGCTGTCTCCAAATCACTTCAGATGTAGTACCACTCTGCCGTTCATCTAATGTTTCGCCTACGCACAAGATGGGTCTAAGTCCTGCAGAAACAGCCGCTGAGAACTTCCGAGCCACATCTTCGTCGGTTTCACCAAATAGATGACGTCGCTCAGAATGTCCAACAATTACCCACTGAGCACCGCAGTCCAAAAGCATCTCAGGAGAAACTTCGCCGGTAAAAGCGCCTTCATTCTCCCAGTGACAATTCTGGGCTCCGAATTCAATACCTGACTCATCAGCATCCGCCGCTATGTGAAAAAGCACAGTTGAGCTAGCACATAATATAATATCTACTTGAGGGACGTCCAAAATCTTACTTCTCACTCCTGMAACGAATTCTGAAGCTTCTCTAATGGTTTTATGCATCTTCCAATTTGCTGCTGAAACAGGTTTTCTCATGTATATCTCTCCTCCAAGGCCTGAAACGCAGGAAGCTCCTTACCGGCCAACAGTTCAAGGGATGCGCCTCCTCCTGTCGAAACATGCGACATGCCTCTCTCCATCCCGGCAATTCTGACTGCTGCCGCACTGTCTCCCCCACCAATTAAGGATATTCCACCTCTKCCGACWACACTWCCTACCTCCCTGCAAATTTCTTGAGTACCTTTGCTGAACATCTCTTCTTCGAAAACACCCATAGGACCATTCCACACTACACTGTTCGATTGTCTGATTATATCMCGGAAGATTTTGATGGTTTTGGGTCCGATGTCCATTCCAATATCTTTTTCGCCTATTTGACCTACTTCAACAATCTTTCTACTACTGCTGTTATTTTTCACTACACAATCTGAGGGTAGTATCAGATTTACACCTTTCTGCTCTCCCTTCCGCAGCAAACTTTCAGCTTTCTCAATCATATCTTCCAGCAATAATGACGCGCCAATTTCCAACCCTTTTGCCTTMAGGAAAGTAAACGCCATTCCGCCACCAATCAGTATATAAWCAGCTATTTTCAAGAATCTGCCAATCAGTCGAATTTTTCCGCTTATCTTCGAACCGCCTAAAATAATTGTAAGCGGACGAGAAGGATTTTTTAGAGCATCGTAAAGAAATTCTCTCTCTTTTTCCATGAGCAAACCCATGGCTTTTATTGGAAACCTGCTGGGAACACCTACATTAGAAGCGTGAGCGCGGTGAGCAGTACCAAAAGCATCATTWACATAAAGTTCTCCATGGCTCGCAAGTTTCATCGAAAAACGTTCATCGTTTCTTTTCTCTCCTTTGTGGAATCGTAAATTCTCCAACAGATGGATCTCGCCAGGTCGTAATTCCTTTGAAACTGATATGGCATCTTCGGAGACACAATCGTCGGTAAATTTTAYTTGAGTYTCAAGCAAATCTGCCAGTGTCTCACCCACTGATATGAGACTTAGTTCTTCTCTGTATTCTCCTCCCGGTCGCCCGAGGTGAGACATGATGACAACTGATGCACCCTGAGATAGACAATAATTCACTGTTGGCAGTGCAGCTCGAATCCGGAAATCATCTGTCACACGTCCATTCTTTAACGGCACATTCAAATCGAGTCGTATCAAAACCCGTGTATCTTTCAATTTCAAATCTTCAAGCTTCAGCATTCTGAATTTCCTTAATTGAAGCTATTGATGGAAGCGGTGTTCCYGCTGTAACCGCGCCGACAAAATCAGCACCTTTTGATTTGAGCGCTTCTGCACAGGCAGAAAGTGTTGAGCCAGTGGTAAGAATATCATCAATGAGTAAAAAACGGTTAAAACCTCCAATGTCTTTAGCAAAAAATGCACTGTTCATGTTTTGCTTCCGTTCTTCAGCTCCAAGTTTGGTTTGCGAYAMAGTATTGCGCTTTCGAAATAGAATATTTTCAYTGYAGACGATCTCTAACTCTTCTGAGATAGCCCGGCCCAGCAATGCGCTTTGATTGAATCCTCTTTCACGTAATCGAGCCGAATGGAGGGGAACCGGTATAACTGCATCTATGCCCAATCCTGACAATTCTTCTCTCAAGAGAATGCCAAGATTGTGACCGAAGATTTGAGCCACCATGCGACTCTCTAGATACTTCATTTCGTGTATCATTTGTTGAAATATCTCATCAAAATACCAGCCGGAATAGGTGCAATCCAGATATTCATGGTTGGTCACATTCGTCATCCAGTTACCCATATTTGTCGGTTCCAATTCGCTCAGACAACTTTCACAAATTACCTCTTCTTCTGCCATGCGATTTTCGCAACAGATGCAAATAGGTGGATAGAGCAGATCAATCAAGCTTGAAAGAAACCATTTCACGGSNGGGGAAGTTAGACTCGATTCAACAATTTCGCAATCGAGTTTAAGCTCAAGAATATGCTAATAATAAATAAAATATTTACAGTAAACTACATGACCTYTATAYTCTACTCTGATTAAGTTAAGAGGTATTAAACCTTGGAGTTATACTACAATAGTCTTATTACTAATATYACTTAAAAGGAGRAAATAGCGATGTATTCGTCAGTAAACGAATTCATGGATATAGTTACAAAGAAAAACGCTGGTGAGGTTGAATTCCACCAAGCTGTGCTGGAAGTTGTAGAATCCCTCTGGGATTATCTTCAGGAAAACCCACATTATCTGCAAGCCAARATTTTAGACAGGATTGTCGAGCCGGAACGTGTACTCATGTTTCGTGTTCCGTGGCGTGATGAYCGCGGTGAAATCCAGGTTAATCGCGGATTTCGTGTGGAATTCAATTCTGCCATTGGACCTTACAAAGGCGGTCTCAGATTCCATCCATCAGTGAACCTTGGCATCCTGAAGTTTTTGGGTTTTGAGCAGGTCTTCAAGAACAGTCTCACCACGCTCCCCATGGGTGGTGGAAAAGGCGGTTCAGATTTCGATCCTAAAGGGAAGTCAGACAACGAAGTGATGAGCTTCTGCCAGTCCTTCATGACTGAGCTTCAGCGGCACATCGGTCCTAATACGGATGTTCCCGCCGGCGATATCGGCGTGGGCGGACGGGAAATCGGCTTCATGTTCGGCCAATACAAGCGGCTCCGYAATGAGTTCACGGGCGTTCTTACCGGTAAAGCTTTGAACTGGGGCGGCAGTCTTATTCGTCAGGAAGCGACAGGATACGGCACAGTGTATTTCGCACAAGAAATGCTCAAGACTCGCGGCGATTCRTTCGAAGGCAAAAACGTAGCTGTCTCCGGTTCAGGAAATGTAGCTCAGTACGCTACAGAGAAAGTGAATGAWCTCGGCGGAAAAGTGGTKACMCTYTCMGACWSYRRCGGHTSSATCYAYGAYSSWGAMGGYRTHGANNCGAWGAMAMKNTGMRNTGGSTCATGGAACTGAAGGAAGTTAGACGCGGACGCATCAAAGAATACGCAGATGAGTTCGGTTGCGAGTATTGGGAAGGCGAGCGTCCGTGGAAAGCCAAAGTTGACGTTGCTCTTCCGAGCGCTACTCAGAATGAGGTCAACACTGAAGAGGCGAAAATGCTCGTTGATAACGGCTGTATCTGTGTGGCTGAAGGTGCCAATATGCCTTCCGAGCCCGGTGCTATCGACSTCTATCTTGAGAACAAGATACTGTACGGTCCGGGCAAGGCAGCCAACGCCGGTGGTGTGGCAGTCTCAGGCCTGGAGATGAGCCAGAACTCCATGCGCTTACAATGGACTCGCGAAGAGGTTGATCAGAAGCTCCACGGCATTATGAAAGCTATTCACGAGCAGTGCGTCACTTACGGCACAGATGGTGACTTCATCAACTATGTGAAAGGGGCCAATGTAGGCGGCTTTATTAAGATAGCCGATTCCATGCTGGATCAAGGTGTGGTCTAAAAGCAGANTCAAATAAGAATCATACAAAACGGRGACTTCGGTCTCCGTTTTACATTAGAYAAARATGAGCGTTTAACCTGATAAATCTATGTTGCTTCTTTCTATACTTTTCGGTAATCTTAAACGACTTGAGTTTCAATGAATTYACAATGCATAATATCACTCAAATKTGAGTACTATTTGATGAATTCGTCACATATTAYGGGTTAGCAAGCCATTAAGGTGATATTTAACAAACAATCAAAAAGGAGAAAAGACAATGAGTGAAACAAAAATTTCTGACGGACTTCCGCAAATTCAAATCCAGACCGATCGCGGCAATATGACAATTGAAATGTTTGAAGACGATGCTCCAAACACGGTGGCCAACATGATTTCTTTGATCGAAAAAGGGTATTATGACG
>NVVH01000020.1 GCA_002402135.1 Fidelibacterota bacterium
ACCGGAATTATATAAAGGAATTATTGCATCTGTACCATTTGTGGATGTAACCACCACCATGATGGATGAGACCATTCCACTAACATCAAATGAATGGGATGAATGGGGAGACCCGCGTGAAAAGAAAGAATATGATTATATCATGACCTATTCACCTTATGACAATATTGTACAGCAGGATTATCCCAACCGGTAATCGTTAATATGTAATCACCAAAGCTCGAACCGTAACCAAAAACCTTGGCATGATACGTGCCGGCTGCAACATCGGTGAGATCAACCTGTGATTGCAGGCCGCAAAAGTCATCATTGTATCCAAGGTAGGCAGCATCATCACAAGCACCCCAGACTTCCAGTTTTGTGTCGAAGCCTGATTCGCACAAGGATATGGACACGTTGTCATAGTCTACATCCACGTCAAAGCTGTACCAGTCTGCATCACCTGATTCTGTGGTTGAACTGACCTGAGGGTCGCCATTAACAACGCCATAAGAGAAGGCCTCTTCACAACTGTCTCCCGTTGGGGGAGGCGGAGCCGGCACTGAGAAAGGATCCATACCGTAGCTACCGGATGCGAGTCCACCACTAACAATGTTTGTGCCAGCTGCATCGTCTATGCTGTAGGTAGCACCGTTCCAGCCGTCACCATAGGAGTCATACATATGGAACTCGTAATCACCATCGGCCAGATCAAAGGTATCAGCGAAGGTCGAATCATTAGAATAACCCGAGCCTGTGTAAAGTGCGGTTGAATCACCGGCCGCTGTAACCGCCCAAGAGATCTCGGACGCCCAACTGGCTGTGTTAAGCGTAAAGTAATAAGGATACAGGGGGGGTGCCCACGGCACTGAGAAAGGATCCATACCGTAGTCACCGGATGTGAGTCCACCGCTGGAAATGTTGAGGCCAGCTGCATCGTCTATGCTGTAAGTGGCGCCGTTCCAGCCGTCACCATATGAGTCATACAAATGAAACTCGTAATCACCGTCGGCCAGATCAAGTCCGATTACATATTCAGTATAGCTGCTGTAACCAGAACCTGAATAGACGGCAATACTATCTCCAGCTGCTGTAATAGCCCAGGAAACCTCGCCCCCATAATTGGCTGTGGTTAAGGTTAGGTTGTACGGGAATACAAACGGGACGGAGAATGGATTCATACCGTAGTTAGTATAATCCGTCAGACCACCCGCCGAAACTGTATTGCCATCACCATCCAAAATGACATAGGTAGCACCGTTCCAGCTGTCACCGTAGGAATCGTACATATGGAACTCATAGTCACCATCGGCAAGGTCAAAGGTATCAGCGAAGGTCGAATCATTGCTGTAACCGGATCCCGTATAGATGGCATTTCCACTATCTCCAGCCGCTGAAACCGCCCAAGAGATCTCGGACGCCCAACTGGCCGTGTTAAGCGTAAAGTAATAAGGATATAAAGGGGCCATCCACGGCACTGAGAAAGGATCCATACCGTAGTTAGTATATTCAGTTAGCCCACCGCTGGAAATGTTGTGGCCAGCTGCATCGTCTATACTGTAGGTGGCACCGTTCCAGCTGTCACCGTAGGAATCGTACATATGGAACTCATAGTCACCATCGGCAAGGTCAAAGCCAAACTCATAGTCAGTGTTATTGCTATAACCTGATCCCGTATAGATGACATTTCCACTATCTCCAGCTGCTGTAATAGCCCAAGAGATCTCGGACGCCCAACTGGCTGTGGACAGGGTTAGAGTGTAAGGGGCATCAAGTGACAACGTCCCTTCGTAGGGAGCTCCACCAGCAAGCAACAGGTTGCCTGCTTCATCCAGGATTTCCCAGGAAACCTCGCTCTGCCAAGAACCACCGTCACAGGTCACTGCAAAATCACCATATGTCAGACATGCCTCGCCTGTGGCAAAATCGCCGCTCAGCAGCTCAAATGTCTGGTCTCCAATGGTCAGAACATTACCGTTCCAACCGTCACCATAGGAGTCATACATGTTAACAATAAGTACGTTGGGTTCAAAACAGTGTGGGTGTGAGCCTACATATGACCATTCGTTTTGATCAAAAACAATCCACTCAGAATCGTCGGCATCTGTCCCTGCTGACGAAGCCCAATCGCCATCATTACCAGTGGCAACAGATCCTTTTCTGACGAGCGTGTGGTCTTTCGTAGCATTGTCAATACCGGCTACGGCCCAACCACTGCCAGGGTCACCCCCTTCAAGGGTTCCAATAATATCTATAATGACTGTGTCGCCGCTAGCTGCTAAGTGTGACAGCGCTCGTACATCGTCACCATTAAATGAAGTAATATACCACGGGTCACCGTAGGCAAATACTTCATCGGCATGCGCTAGTATACTTGAGTCTGCAGCATCGTTAGCCAACACGTAAACGTCTCCGCTTGCAAGTGTTGCATCCGTTGCAAAAGTGAACGTTTCGCTGTAGGGGTTTCCATTGTAGTTCCCAAGAATTACGTAATCATTTAAACTAACAGCATCACCTGTGCCATTATAAATCTCAAGGTATTTATGGTTGCTTGAGCCTTCGGCATATTCTGAAAAGAATACGGCAGGATTAGGAGGACTCGTTACATTAAATGTGACCGTAAAGCCCTGCTGATCAACAATATACAATGGGAATAAGATTGTCCCACCATTGTCAGGTCCAGAAACTTCGTCAAACCAGACGTTTATATTACCACCTGCGGGATCAAAAGTATACCCAGAGCTAGCGATGTAATCATCACAGGCACAATCATCCATAAGTATAATTCCACCATTGCTTATTGCGCTGTCGGCCTGGATAATAACATCTACATTATTACTGAAATAGGGAAGTTCAAGCTCGTACCATACTGCGTTCCAATTAAGAAAACCCTCACAGTCAATGGTAGCGTCCGCACTTGTGCTTGTAATCTCTACCGGGTAGGGACCGGTCACTGCTTCTGCATTGGCACATTCATCGTTTGCGGGTGGATCAGGTGGCAATACGCCCGTTTCCGCTGTAAAAGAAAAGTAACCATAATCGGTATAATCRGTGCTCGCCCATGTAACCAGGACGCCACCGGTGGCTGCATCCGTCACCTCGCCAGCGATACCGCCGTCACCATATGAATCCCAGCAATCAACATCATAATTGCTCCCTTCTGTGAGGGATAAAACAACCGTCTGGTTCTCACCCCCAGCACTGAATGTCTGGTTGTCTGCGTAATAATACGCTCCATCATCACTACTCCAGAGATTCCAAGAAGCCTCAGAAGGCCAACTATCAACCGTTACGCTAATCTGAAWWYYWRTWGWSCYMWTCGGAACTGTCAACGTCCCACTGAAGGGAGCTCCACCAGCAAGCAACAGGTTGCCTGCTTCATCCAGGATCTCCCAGGAAACCTCGCTCTGCCAAGAACCACCGTCACAGGTCACTGCAAAATCACCATCTGGCAGACATGCTTCGCCTGTGGCAAAATCGCCGCTCAGCAGCTCAAATGTCTGGTCTCCAATGGTCAGAACATTACCGTTCCAACCGTCACCATAGGAGTCATACATGTTAACAATAAGTACGTTGGGTTCAAAACAGTGTGGGTGTGAGCCTACATATGACCATTCGTTTTGATCAAAAACAATCCACTCAGAATCGTCGGCATCTGTCCCTGCTGACGAAGCCCAATCGCCATCATTACCAGTGGCAACAGATCCTTTTCTGACGAGCGTGTGGTCTTTCGTAGCATTGTCAATACCGGCTACGGCCCAACCACTGCCAGGGTCACCCCCTTCAAGGGTTCCAATAATATCTATAATGACTGTATCGCCGCTAGCTGCTAAGTGTGACAGCGCTCGTACATCGTCACCATTAAATGAAGTAATATACCACGGGTCACCGTAGGCAAATACTTCATCGGCATGCGCTAGTATACTTGAGTCTGCAGCATCGTTAGCCAACACGTAAACGTCTCCGCTTGCAAGTGTTGCATCCGTTGCAAAAGTGAACGTTTCGCTGTAGGGGTTTCCATTGTAGTTCCCAAGAATTACGTAATCATTTAAACTAACAGCATCACCTGTGCCGTTATAAATCTCAAGGTATTTATGGTTGCTTGAGCCTTCGGCATATTCTGAAAAGAATACGGCAGGATTAGGAGGACTCGTTACATTAAATGTGACCGTAAAGCCCTGCTGATCAACAATATACAATGGGAATAAGATTGTCCCACCATTGTCAGGTCCAGAAACTTCGTCAAACCAGACGTTTATATTACCACCTGCGGGATCAAAAGTATACCCAGAGCTAGCGATGTAATCATCACAGGCACAATCATCCATAAGTATAATTCCACCATTGCTTATTGCGCTGTCGGCCTGGATAATAACATCTACATTATTACTGAAATAGGGAAGTTCAAGCTCGTACCATACTGCGTTCCAATTAAGAAAACCCTCACAGTCAATGGTAGCGTCCGCACTTGTGCTTGTAATCTCTACCGGGTAGGGACCGGTCACTGCTTCTGCATTGGCACATTCGTCATTCGCGGGGCCCGCCGGACCCGTATAGCTATAACAGAYCCCAATATCATAATCGTAAACGCCGGCCGTATAGACGCCAGATGAATCAGTACCGCAAAAACCGTCGCCTGCGGTGCCATCTTCAGAAAGAAGCAATGGGGCGTAATCATCCACACCATCTCCAGTATAGTCACCTACATTRGTCKMKSRRTAAACRGAGACCTTGATRARASTTGYRGCRGYAAGTTCAAAACTCGTTCCTGTAAAATCTAGTGTGCCAGTGCTGCCGTCAGTCACAAGAGTGCCGGTGGCTATTGTTGAGGCGGTACTGCCGTCAGCATTCGCAAYATCAACGTWCACCGTAGCTGTGGCTTCAGTAAGGCCGAGATAGGTGTTAGAGTAGTCGRCAATAGAAACTGACTCTAGAGAATAAGTGCCGGCATCCAATGAAAAAAGAGAGGCAGAGCCGTGGTCGGCTTGTCCAAACCAAAGATAAAACCAGGCATCATTCCAGTTGTAACAATCCCTGCTYCCTGCAGGAGGCGTTACATCTTCCGGAAGTCGCACTTTCTGTGCCGGGTCAGCATCATCGCGAGCTTCAAAATGATATATCGGCATTTCATATCCAGAAGCCTTTCTTTCTTGTAGACTGGTTCCTAGAACATCAACACCATACTTGCTCTCGAGATTTCTTACAACTTCCGGCCGTTGCACCCTGTATGCCGGATCAATATTTCTTCCTCTACTAATAAACGTCTTATCACTCTCCAGGGCGTCAAGACGTTCCTTCGGAACCGCAACACTCGGACCTGGTTCTCTTTTCTCGGGCTGTTGGTAATTTTCAGGATTGCTTCCAATAACATCAACACCAACACCATACTTGCTCTCGAGATTTCTTACAACTTCCGGCCGTTGCACCCTGTAYGCCGGATCAATATCATTGTCTTTCAATAATTCAAAATGATGTGTCGGCTGGGACTTCGTATTTAGCTTTTGGGTGTCGTAATAAGCCTCTTTTTCAGCCTCTAGTGCTTCGTAGTAAGCCTCTTTCTCGGCATCGATTTGCGCATTCAAATCGTCGTAATAAGCCTCTTTTTCAGCCTCTAGTGCTTCGTAGTAAGCTTCTTTTTCTGCATCAGTGGGCTTTGCATCTTGGGCTGCACCAGCCCAAAGAACACCAAGCATCAGAAACATAATTGTTGTAGCTACTGTTAACTGTTTATACATGACTTCCTCCTGTATGTGGTATGTACTTGTAAGYACAAGAATCCCGCTCCACWAAGGGGCGGAGAAACTTTTATTCGCGTTTGAGCCAGTAAAAAAGACCCCRAWCTTAACCTATTGAAAWTAACCCTTACCTCAAGCATTGWGTGGAATATACGTGAAAGATTTAACTGTGTCAAGAATTTGAAATTATTTTTTGACGGGCGTCACACAAAACCTTTCTTGCCACAAACRTCACAAAACTCACAAAGGTAAAGAAAAGATAAAAACTTATACTGTARACGAACCAAYGGTCCRAAACATTTCTTTCTACAATATATAACCTGATTATTTCATTAGCAAAAATAAGGAATAATTCAGGTTTAGACAGTATGTCTGCTTTTTTTTATTGGTTCCTTTTGTGGCTAATCTTTAGTAGCTGTCTACACCTCAATATGCTTCCACTTCCCCTCAATGGCTTTCCACGCTACCGCAGCTGCATAAACACCGATATATCCGGCGAARCAGTACCACGCCCCGGTGATCCCATAGCCCCAGACCACCGCTGTCAAATAGCAAAGCGGGAGGAAAAASACCCAGGCGATAATCATTTCCACCACCGCAGGGAATTTTGTTTCACCGGCGCCGGAAAGAGCATACCATAGTGTCATGGCAACCGCATCCAGAAACTGAACTACACCTAAAACCCGCAAGGCAAAAACGCCGGGTTCTATCAAATCAGGATCATTCGTGAAAAAAGGGAGAATAGATCGAGGGAAAAGAATAAACAGAATTCCCATGGTGCCCATGAAGATCATGGACCAGCGTACACCTTCTATCATGCTAATCTCAGCCCGGTCAGCGTTTTTTTCACCGAGATACTTACCAACGAGTGTAGCGCARGCTGTACCAATACCCGCAGCAGGCAGGAACGACGCCTGCATAATCACGAAAGCAATTTGCGTAACTGCTAACTCCAAAGTTCCAACCATGGCGATAATCTTAAAGAAAAGGACAAATACGATAGTGACGCCCACTTCCTGCAGACCCTGAGGAGTGGCAATTTGTGCGATCCGCCGGAAGACCTCTCGATCAAATCCTCCCCGGAGGGCACCGAACTCTTTCCGAAAGATGGGCATGAGAGCATTTAATAGATAGTGGATAGCCAGCCAGACCGATGCTATAAATGTGGCGATGGCAGCCCCTTCTACACCCAGTTCCGGAAAGTTGAATGGTGTCCATAATCCGGCTAGCCAAGAAATATCACCAATAGGTGTGTTAGAAAACAGTCTGGGAAGATTCGCGCTGCCAAAAATAAACCCCACATCAAGGTAGACGTTTAGAAGATTCGCTAAGATGGTGACCTGCATGTGTATTCGCGTCTTTTCAACTCCGTTAAAAAAACCYTGAAAAGCGAACCCGACGGCAATAAAAAAYACGCTTAAAAATCCCCAGCGGGCATAAACCTCAGCCAGGGGAATAACCTTAGGATCGTCTAATAAAAAATTGATCAGTTGTTCAGTTAAGAGATAGCCAATAGCTGAAAGAATTAAACCGGAGACAGCGGCAAAGATAAGGCCATTGTTCAGAGCCAATCCACAACCATGGTAATCACCCTCCCCCAGGCGCCGAGACACAACTGTCTGTACGCCTGTTCTCATCGCTAGAGCAAAACCGATAATTGTCCAAATGAGAATTCCCCCCATGGCCACGGCCGCCAGCTCTTCCCTCCCCAGCCGACCTACCAAAGCCACGTCTACAATATTCATTAGAACCCGGCTCATGTTACCAAGAACCACTGGCAGTGCGAGGTAGAACAACCGACGGAAAATCTTTTTATCTGTGGGATAGATGAAGTGATGCAGTCTATACTTCATTTACTTTTATCTCTTCTTAATATAGGAAAGAACTGTCCTGTTGCTTCCATGTACGTTTTGTATTCCACGCCGAACTGCTCCAGCAGGAAAAGCTCTTCATTCCGAATATGCCAAACCCAGAAAAAGTGAATCGGGATGACAGAAAAAATCAGCAGCCATGACTGCAGCCACACTGCAGCCACACCGGTTCCGCTCCAGATGAACGCCGCGTAAAACGGATGCCTCATCAGCCGGTACGGCCCCGAGATYACTAGTTTCTTTCCCCGCTCGAGAACAGGGAGAGCCAGCAGAGACCATATCACAGTAACAGCAAAATCCATAATGAAGAACCATAACARTACCATCAGAACAGTAGGATTCATCCCGATGGGCGGAATTCCCAGCCATTCTCCCAAGAGATAGACTGCAGCCCAAAGGGAGAAAGTCCCCGCTAACCCAGTAGGGCCCGAACCGAAGATTCGCTCATAAGACATAACAGTCGGAAGTTAAAATGAGAAGAGGATTAGGGAAACAGGATTTCGAGAAATTCTCTTGAAACGTATAACTGAATCAGACTACCCCTACACCCCTCCTTGATRAGGAGGGRAAAARGGGGRGGTCTTCAAACTAAAATTTTAGGGTTTACGGTTCTGTATCCGGCGCAACATAGACCACAAAGTACCGGCTTGCCACAGCCGAGAAAAGGCCGTACCCCCCATCAACATTACTGTCAGGTAAAATCCACTGATTCTGACGGAAGGGGTCGCCAAGAAAGTAATCACTGAAAGCGTGGTCAGTGGCCTGAATGGCGATTAAATAAGGTCCGTAGTAATTAAATAAAAGCCACGAAAAGTCAATCACATCCTGGCTCAAATTAACAACAGAAGGGTTGGGCCAATAGTAGTTGCCATTTTCATCTACCCACATATGCCCTTTAAAAGCGTGAGCGGCAAGAGAAGAGTCCACAATTGCGTTGGTGACAGTATCATCCAGTGCGAAGGAGATGACGCGCATCATGCCCGGCTCTTCTTCAGCCACCCACTCGGTGAGGAAAAGGGGGATCGAGGTGAACGAAGTGGTGTAGCACGGACCTTCCCGGTAAATGACCGTATCCATGGCAAGTAAACTGTAATCGYCGCTAMWMATYGCCTCTAAGATTGCGGTAAGCGAGTTTTCGTTCATATGAAGGTTAATGGTGTCCACGAAAACCGGTTCGCCATCACATTCATACAAAYCAGATGTTACACTGTTTACAATGAAAGAATCAGGAACAGTAGTTGAGGCAGATATAGATTCGTCATCGTGTTCCACGATCAACATGTATTGTTCTCCCGATTCAATCAGCTCGAAGCTGGAAGTGGTGTAACGACCCGGACGGCCTTCAGCCGGGAGAAACTCCAGCGTGTCACCGGCTCCCGTGATCCACACGTCCGCATCGGAGACCCACTTGTCTCCGGACTCATGGGCTTCATTTATTTCATACGTGTACGAAACATAGACTGTATCTATCATGGGAAGTCCTGCTTCCAGATTGGCGAACACCACCAGCTTCTCCTCGTATTCCAGCACTTCTACAGATTGCTCGCAGCCCATGGTGAACAGTAGAACTGCGGTAAGCCGGATGAAAGCAGTTCTGGGGCAGTTAAAATGCAAAAGAGATTCCTATGGTAGGCAGAATAGGAAGACCGTTGAGGCGTACTTTTTTCGGAATACCCTCGTCGTCTTCGTCTATCAGTTCATCCCCGTCATCATCTATACCGTTGTACGTGTTCCCCCACTGGTAAATGTAGAGGAAGATGTTCTTTCGCCAGTACGCGTTGACAACCTGGATGAAGAGGTCTCCCGGAACTCCGAACAGCTTAAAATGCCGTACAAGCCCAACATCCATTCTGTGGAACGGCTCGTAGCGGACCGAATTTCTTCCGCCGGGAATGGGGCGATAGAATGGTTCGGGATCTCCCGGAAGCACTTCTATGAAGTAGCCGAGTATAGGTGTATACGGCTGACCGGTCTGGTAGGTCCACTTTAAATTGGCATCCCATTTCCGGCTGATGCGATAGTTCCCCAGAATATTAAATACGTGGCGACGGTCCCAGTTGGTGTAGTACTCCTTGCCCCCAAACTGCTTTCGTGAAATGGAATAGGCGTACGCTACCCAGCCGTTCAGCCTCCCTATTTCCTTATGAACAAACAACTCTGCCCCGTAGGCGTAGCCGTCCCCTTCATCTACCAGATCAGCCAGAGATTCGTCAGAAATCATCTCGTCCACAGTAGATCGGGACTCCACAAAAGTGAGCATATTGTTCATGGTTTTGTAGTAGGCTTCCACCTGCACCCGCCAGGCAACACCGAAATACTCTTCGTAACCGGCCGTCACCTGCACCGCCGACGCTGGTGTTACGGAATAGTCCACGGCAAACCACGCGTCCATTATCTTGGGGTAGAAGTCGTCCTGAATAGTCTCCATAAACTGGTGATAGACACCCAGAGAAAAGTTCAGGTATCTGTCCTCCGTCAGCAGATATTTGATTCCCAGTCGTGGGTCAAAATACCACTTCTGGGGATGATTATCGTAGTAGCCGACGCGCAGTCCCGGCTCTATCATAAAGAGCGGCGAAGGCCACCATTTCATTTTGGCGTAGACCGCCGCTTCAACCGGGGATTGCCTGGACATGAATATTGAGCTGTCCAAATACGAAGCGCTGTACTGA
This sequence comes from Fidelibacterota bacterium, assembly GCA_002402135.1. Classification (GTDB taxonomy): domain Bacteria; phylum Fidelibacterota; class Marinisomatia; order Marinisomatales; family UBA2128; genus UBA2128. Next base: position 10,258 of record NVVH01000020.1, read on the forward strand.
AAGCCCAGGTCCTTGACCTCGGCGCCGAAACGGAATTGGGTTTCCTGGGAAGCAAACCAGGTCCAGTCAGAACGAAAAGTAAGATCATCAATATAGTCCACTTCGTTGATGCCGGAGCCGCCGCCTAAATCAAAGAGAATATCAAAGCGGCTTTTGGCCAGCATCCAGTGAGACACCAGTGTTTCGCTGAAAAGCTTCCGATAGTTGAGACTCAATGTCTTGTTCTCCCAGCGACCGTTGAGCAGAAAAGCATCCCACGAAAGGTCGTCGCGGCCGGTGTACCAACTCAAAGAAATACGATCGTTCTTGGTAAGATCCTGAAAAATATGTCCCTGAACATCATAGAAGTAGTAAGGAAAGTAGAGGTCAGTTCCTTGGAATACTTTATCGAAGTAAGTCCGGCGACCAGCCACCAGCCACGCTCCCTTCTTTCCTGCCGGCCCCTCCAGCGTAGTCTGKGCAGAGATRAGTGATACKGACATCTTTCCTTCGAATTTTTTTCGGTTTCCCTCTCTACTGCGGACGTTCAGCACCGCCGACAACCGTCCGCCGTACTCGGCGTTAAAGCCCCCTTTGAGGAGATCCGCCTCCTTCACTGCATCGAGGATAAAGTTGGAGAAAAATCCACCAAGATGTGACGGATTGTAAACAGTAATACCATCCAGCAAAATGAGGTTCTGGTCCGAGTTACCGCCACGGATAATTAAACCGGTACTGAACTCAGTCTCCGTCAGTACTCCCGGCAAGGCATGAAGRGCCCGGAAGAGATCCGCTTCACCGATCTGCGGAACACCCTGCATCTGCCTCAGGTTGAGTTTGATGCGGCTCGCCTGAATGTTCACCTTCCGCTCCACCCGCTCTTCCGTCACCACAACTTCCTGAAGTTCCACGGTTTGTGGTACCAATTCAACATCCCGGCGCACTCTCTCGCCTCTYTTAAGGTTAATTTTCTCACTTAACAGCTCAAAGCCAATAAATGATATCTTCAATTCGTAGCTGCCGTGGGGAATATCGGTGATTACAAAATAGCCRTCAAAATTTGTGGCGGTTCCCATATGAGTGCCGGAGAGAATCACATTGGCGCCAGGCAACGCCTCGCCGGATGCGCCATCGAGTACAAAACCGGAGATGGTTCCGCSGTCAGGTGACTCTTGGCCAGCCAACATGAAAACTAAAATAAAAAAGGGCAGAACTTTCCTCATGATTTCAGTTATTTTCTTGCTCTGGTCACTCTTCAGAAATGTCGCCTTCTGCCCGAAGGAAGTCGAGAATCTCTCTGCTGTGTGTCGTCACACTCACCTTTTCGTACACTTTACTGATCTTACTATTCTCATCAATGATGAAGGTCACTCGCTTGGGAAAAATGAGTCCAGCAGCCCCGTAGCTTTTGGCCACTGACTTGTCCGAGTCGCTCAGGAGTGTGAAGGGGATGTCGTACTTAGCCTTAAAACGGCGGTGGGATTCTGGGGTGTCGTAGCTGATACCGAAGACACGTACCCCTAATTCCTCAAATAGCGGATTGTCATCGCGGAAAGCACACGCCTCTTTTGTGCATCCGGGTGTGTCATCCTTGGGGTAAAAGTAGACCACCACCGGCTTTCCCCGATAATCGCTGAGGCGATGCTTCTCACCGGACCCATCCGTCAGTACAAAATCGGGAGCAATATCTCCCGGCCTTAGCTCAATACCTTTCGAAAACAGCATGACCACTCCAACAATAATCAATGCAGGAAACACCACTCTTTTCATACACAATTAACCTTCACTCAGGCGGGAAACTTCGTGTGCCATACGGATATCTCTATCTGTCACACCGCCACTGTCGTGACTGGTGAACGCCACTTTTACCCGGCACCATCCTACCTCAAGATCAGGGTGATGATTTTGCTCCTCGGCTTTCGCCGCAATTTGATTCACAAAAGCGATACCATCCATGTAGCTGTCAAAAGAAAATTCCTGCTCGATTTGATCGTTAGAAAAAGTCCAGGCGGGCAGTTTAGATAATTCGCTGGTTATTTCATCGGTAGATAGTTTTCCCATTTTCTCTCCTCAAGTTTTTATCTTACGAATTTACAACCCTTTAGTGAACAGATACAATTTACCTGCTGATGCCGCAATTAGAATATTACACCTTACCAGTATAAATGTCTATAAACAAAAAACCCCGCTAATGGGTGTTATTCAATGGTCATCGCACTGCGGAACCCGAAATCGTTAAACTGTTTCTCCGGGGCGAGACTGCTTCGTGCTGCACAGCGGGCGAAGCGGATGAGGTGCCGCCATGAGCCACCTCGCGCTACACGTCGATGCCCCTGCTGGGGACCTGTAGGGTTTCGATTTGGTGACTCCTTATAGTAAACACGGCTGTACCAATCTGCACACCATTCATGGACACCCTCTGACATATTGTAAAGACCGTAGCCATTCGGACCTTCAGTACCTACTGGGAAATGGGGGGTATTCCGTCCTCCCAAGTGATCTTCCGGCAGATTGTTTCCCCACGGGTACACACTGTTTACTAATCYTCCSCGCGCTGCTTTTTCACGYTCTGCTTCCGTTGGCAGRCGATAAYTTTTTCCAGTCAACCCAYTTAACCAATCGCAGTACGCRACAGCATCGTACCAACTTGTACCAACTACCGCTTGATCCGGATCCTGAAATTTCGGTTCCCTCCAAAATGGTGGTGGTGAGTGGCCCAACATTTCTATGAAGATTGCATATTCGCGGTTTGTCACTGGGTATTTGGCAATAGAGTACGAATCCAGCCACACACTATGGATTGGGATTTCATTTGTTGTACCGTTTTTACTTCCCATGAAAAAATTTCCTTCRGGRATTTGGATGATTTCCGGTTCAATAAATTTCTGTTTTTTCATGGTGAAACACAAATCTACCACCACTCCCGCAAACAAAAAACCCGTCAGCTTTGGCGGCTGCGGCCTTTTTTTACGTGAATCTTTTGCTCGACGTCATGGGATAGTCGGCGATTTTTTACTAAATGAGGGATCACGGGCGCCGAAGGTGCAAGGTGGAGTGAATGGGTATTTGTCGGTTATGTAGTAGCCGTAGTCTCCGTTCACGTCGTAGGCCCCATTGCACTCATCGAGATTCCCCGTGCCAGCGAAATACCAGTCCTCTTCATAACGCCCCATTTCGAGGCCAAAGTCGCTGGCGAAGGCGTCAGGATTGTTCGCGATGTCCCAAGGGGTGGGCGGGGTGCCGTGCAAGGCAGTGGCTATCGGTGTGCGCGAGTCGGTTGTATAGGTTTCGTAACCGGATTCGGCCTTCACCAGTTGGTTGTTAGCGTCGATGAACCAATGCCCGTAGATCGGAAACCCATCCGGTGCGAATCCGATAACAGGGGATCCGTCGCCGTTGGCAGGCGGTTGCGTTTGATCGGTATCTTCCTGCAGTGGGTGAGTTAACGCATGGTAGTGGTAGGTGCCTTCGTATCCGTGTGCGAAATAGCTGTCAAAAACGGCAGCCATATTTTCTGCGCCATGATGCCAGATCGTATACGCCGGTAACTCAAACCACGAATYTTGTGGACCGCATCCAGAGGTATTGCCGGCCTCATTCGACTGYARATGTTGTGGTCCCGTGGTCACGCCCGGGTTATAACAAAAACCGGAGTTCATGGAGATGCCAACGCCATTCAATAGAATGCCGTCAAAGTTGTAGGTGGGTGGATTTCTCGGCGTATCCGYARGCGTATTGGTCCGGACTGGGTCCACAGGAATATAGGTGACCTCAATGTCCGAATGGTCGATCGCTTTTACCCACCCATCACCGCCGGGCCCGGTGACCGCCACGCCGAAGGTATGATTCGGAATCATGTTCGATATCATTCTGCAATGGGTCGCAAGCTCCGGATCGTTGGTCAACGTCACGTTGTCATAGTCGTAGGCGCTGGCATTCCAGTTGCTCGCTATKACCAGATCGATATGCACGTCGCTGACGGCGTCGCTGATGCCATTCGATAGGTCCGAAATCAGACTCGATCCGTAGTCACCATCGTTTGCGTCMGTCGCGTAGGCTCTGCAGTCAGGGTTTCTATTTACAAGTACCGCATCGAAAAATTGCCCATTCATATCCGGATTGCTGCTGTATATTGACGTGTCGAGCGGCGTGAATGCACTTTCATTACAAGAAAATACCGTTAGAAGAATTGCCACGCACAATARAAAAATTGATGTCTTTTTCATCCTCATTATCCTTTTATTAAAGATTCCCCTAATTAGAGACTAAATAACTAAAAAAGTTAAAAAATAGCATTACAATGTGTGTGCCGCCAGTCCTAAATGTCTATAAACAAAAAACCCCCCGTGAGGAGGCTATTTGAGCCAGAGGCGTTTCAGTACAATTAAACCCACCCATCAGGTTATGAGCCTCACGCAGCTTCTTCTATTTTAAATTAGCTGGAGTGCGAATGTGCGTCGATTTAATCTGTAAATAATTATTTTAGATTAAAGAATAAAAGTGCAATTACTTCGTTCTTTTTCTTTTATTCCATTTATTTTTTCTATTACTTTTTTTTGAATTAAMGAATTTTCTYCGATTGCTTTTTTGCCTTTTAGTWTTTCCCTTCTCATAGGCTTCCACGTTAATATCTTTTGAATTTTTRTAAWATGATAAATATCTATTGAATTCAGTCGATACAAAGTGTTTAATGAGTTTTTYTCTATCCAGCCAATTGAGTTTCTCATAAATATATGGCAAAAATGGCTCTATTTGCTCTTCATTAACATTGACTTTCTCAATTTTGTCAATAAGYGCATACAAACGTTTCTTACATATGTCTAATCCAYTTGGAACAKCTTTCTTTGWAAAGGATATACCAGACATTCTTTCTATATYTTTTAATTTTCTTWTTTCACGTCCATGAATAATAACYATTGAKACGCCCTTCTTTCCTGCTCTTCCAGTTCTTCCRCTTCTRTGGATATATATTTSATCATCATCAGGCAAATTATAATTAATYAYATGAGTTAAATCTTCAACATCTAATCCACGGGCRGCTACATCTGTTGCTACTAAGATTTGTAATTGACGTTTTCTAAAACGCCCCATAACATCATCTCTTTCAGCTTGGGATAAATCCCCATGTATCGTATCCGCATTGTAATGATCMTKMATTAGTTTATTAGCMACTTCTTTGGTTTCCCTACGTGTACGACAAAATACAATTCCATATATATCTGGGTTCATATCWGCAATTCGCTTTACTACTTCATATCTGKCCTTTGCTTGTACCATATAAAATATATGCTGAACATTMTCAGCAGCTCTATTTACACGCGCAACAGCTATCTCTAAAGAGTTTCTCATGTATTTTTTTGTAACCGCAACAACCTTTGGAGTCATTGTTGCTGAAAAAAGTAAAATTTGTTTTTTCTTTGATGTTGCGTGAATAATTGTTTCAAGATCMTCTTTAAATCCCATTGATAGCATTTCGTCTGCTTCATCCAARATCAAACGWTCAATMTTTCCAAYAAACAAYTTTTTTCTTCTAATTAGATCYTTTGTCCTACCTGGAGTACCAACAACAATTTGAGGTCCTTTTTTTAATGATTTTATTTGTTTTTCAATTTTAGCTCCTCCATAAACYGCTAARATATTTAYCATCTTYAMATATTTKGAATAACTTAWTAGGTCATTTGTAATTTGAATACAAAGTTCTCGYGTAGGACATAAAATAAGTGTCTGAACGTTAGTATCCCTTGTAATGGTCAARTCTAATAAAGGTAARCCAAATGCAGCTGTCTTTCCTGTRCCAGTCTGSGCAGAAGCAATCAAATCTTGATTAGAAGACATTAAATGCGGAATAACTTTCWGCTGAATAGGCGTTGGATGATCAAARCCTAGYTCTTTGATAGCTTTTATTAGTTCACTTTTTAAAGAAAAATTTAAAAAAGATTCTCTGTTTTCAGTTTTTGTATGATTCATATTAAAGCTCTGTATTAATAATTATAAGTTTTTGAGCAGGCAGGGAGTATACCGTAGTTTATTCAGATTACTATTCAATTAATTAAAAATCTTTCTTTTAATAGACAATATCCACCTATCGGGTTATAAGCCTCATGAATCTTCTTCTATTTTAAACTGGCGCATTGTTTTAAAATTGATACTTGAATGAATAAATTTCACAATCCTTATGCCACAGCACTTGATGGTTTAGTTCTGGATGACCCCGTCTCTGCTTTTTTTGATTTTTGCCGCGAACGAGAAAACATTCGGCTAGAAAGGGCAAGGGGTGCTCCTGCCCCATGGACCGATAATCCTATTTTCCAACAAGGTCGTTTCTTGAACGTATTTAGAGAAGACGACCGCGGCAGCAAAGCCATACTGCGCTTTGCCAGAAACTTAGAAAAAGATTTACCCAACTTAATTCATGCCCTATTTTTTGCACGCTGGTGTAATAGGCAGGAAACCCTTGATAAACTTTCATCAACAATTATATCTCAACCCAAAGAATTAATTAAAGAACTGGGTACGCTCGATCCTTGGTGTAATGTTACAGCTTACCCTGTTGAGCCGATACATTGGAAAGGAAAACAATACTCACGGTTCGATGCAGCCACAACACTTTTTGGAGACATTAAAGAATCGTTAGCTGATGCTATCACCGGAGCTCAAGGTGACGTAATCGAGGCTAGCAAGTCGGTAAATGCTCTATTTAGAATGCAAAATGACTTCCCTATTTTTATGGCCGTCATTGATTTGGCCTGGTTTCGTCCTGATGTGATTGACCCGGCAAGCCATGTCCCTACAGGTATTGGCGCTGTAGCTTACCTTAATCGACTTCAGATATATTTTGGCTTAGACAATCATCAGAAAACATGCGACCGAATGATTGCGTTGCAAAAAGATTACTGGCCAGAAGCTAAAAGGGCATTTCAACCCATTGATATTGAATATTTATCCTGCGAGTGCAGGAAATATTATAGCTATGTTAATGGGACAAAAAAATTTGAGGGGAAAAACCGCTTCTCTCCTAAACACTAGAGGGATAAATATCCACCCATCGGGTTATGAGACCGGCCTAAATCCACAAACAAAAAACCTTGCTAATTAACTTCAAATTAATAGTAAAATAGAACTATGAATAAAAAAGAGACCATAACCTTTGATTGGTTAAAAAGATATACTGGTACTGATCCAGATGAATATGGCGACTGGATTCTCTTGACTAATTTCCAGAATTATGTAGAAAAATTTTCGATAAGATTTGATACGAAAATTAATGGTATTGGCGGACCAATGACATCGGCGATTAATGCTGACGGTCTTAGCATAATAAATTTTGGAATTGGAAGTGCAAATGCAGCTACAATTATGGATTTATTGTCTAGTATTAAACCTAAAGGTGTATTGTTTTTAGGGAAATGCGGAGGATTAAAAAAGACCACAGAAATTGGTCATTTTATTTTACCTATTGCTGCTATCAGAGGCGAAGGTACAAGCGATGACTATTTCCCAAAAGAAGTGCCCGCAATGCCATCATTTAAGCTTCATAAGTATGTTTCCGAATTATTAGTTGAACGCGATATAGAATATCGAACTGGAGTTATATACTCAACAAACAGAAGAGTGTGGGAACATGATGAAAAATTTAAAAAATATCTACGTAAAGTTCGTGTTATAGGCATAGATATGGAAACCGCCACAATTTTTATTACAGGCTTCGCAAATGGGATCAATAGAGGTGCTTTGCTATTAGTAAGCGATACACCCATGATACCTGAAGGAATTAAAACTGAAGAAACAGATAGGGATGTTACACGCAAATATGTTGACCTACATATTGATATGGGGATAGAAGCGATGACAAAAATTGGCGATGAAGGTGAGAAAATAAAACATTTCAAGTATTAGATATATTTTCTTTAAACCTAAAATATTATTAATACTAAAAAACATAACTAAAAATAAATATCCACCAATCGGGTTATGAGACCAACCTAAATCCACAAACAAAAAACCCCGCTACTGCGGGGCTCTTGCTTGAGCGAAGCGGTTTCCTGAAATCTCACACGGATGTAAGTTTCAGGACGATAACCAGCTAACCAGTGATGATTTGATCCGCGCTGAAAATGGCGTCAAAAAAGCGGGTTGTCGAGATCTCGGCGACCTCCTTGGCAATCTGCACCATTTGCCAATGATGACCTGCCCTGTCTTCGCTGGGTTCTTCTATATTGTATTTGTTGAAACGCCAATAGGACGTCGCCACTGCCGCATATCGCACAAACAACTGCAAGCTTTCTTTTTCTATCTGTGCTAACGGCCTGACTTGCTGGTAACCATCGACCAAGGCGCGTGCCTTATCCAGATCAACCGTAATATCGTTTACGCAGGCACCCAATATGCCCATGCCCAATTCAAAGATCAGATGATAATGGCAGGCTTCTTCAAAATCGATAATGGCTTTGAATCCTCCCGGCATACCCGACAATGGGTCAAACAACAGATTATCATAAAACAAATCACCATGAATCAAACCGCGGGGTAAATTGGCCGCGATATGCTGCTCCAGGTAGTCGATTTCTTCGGCCAGCCAGGATTCATATTTGGCGTCAATGTTCAGACCCACAACCCTTGGGAAAAGTTGGCGTCCGTAAGGATGATTGGTCGGCAAATAATCCGGTGAGGGTATCTGATTCAATCGAGCCGCTTGTCTGCCGACTTGAGATAACATGGTTTCATCCAGTTGCTCAACAACCTGACCTTCAATGTAGTCTTTGAGCATCACTGGTTTGACCCCATCGGCGGTAGCGAAGGTGGTCAGGATCTCGCTGTTCACCGGCGATATCAGACGATTACAAGGCACGTTGTGCGCTTCAAGCAACAACAGCAACTGGCCCATTTTAAACACTTCGTCGAATTCTTTGTCATCACAAACCGTTAACACATAACTGGCTTGTTGAGTCTTAAGTATGTAGCTGGAGTTACCGTTGCCACCATCAAGCGGTGAAAATTCGACGATTTTCAGATCATAATTGTCAGCCAATGACTGGATGTCTTGTTGATTGAGTTGTGTGTATATTGCCATTAGCGGGTTCTTGCATTTGTTGGAATATTTACAGCTGACAGTATCCTAAATCTGTTCATTGCAATATACTTTTTCATAATTAAATCTACCCATCATCCCACAAACAAAAAAAACCGCTACTTGGCGGGGGTTGATGGTTATTAAACTATTTTAGAATCGAAAATTCAAACCCATAAAAGGTAATACTCCAGTATCGCCACCTGATTCACCAGAAGTTCCACCTAATAGCATCAAACCCATACCACCCAACTTTACTTGAGCCCATTTTGCTAAGTTATATTCTAATGTAAAAGAAATTGTAGGCAAAAACCCCATAAAACCAAAATGAATAACATACTGACCGCAAAGAACAGAAGAAATGGATAGTCTGGATTTCTTGTAATAGTGCTTCCATCCAACTGTCCCTGTGAATGCAAATATCATTGTTCCTCCACCGATAAAATATTCATCCAACTCTGTTTGCCTTACATTATAAGTATAACCTATGAGGCTGAATCCTGTTCTATCATCAAGCATTCCAATTGATAAGTTGTGTTTTCTGAAACTATCATTTTCTTCAGCACTATCCTGAGTTTTAACCGCTTCTCCAGTCTCAGGGTCATCCATCTGCCCCCAAACTATTCCAACAAATAGTAGTAATGATATATACCTATTCATATCCTTTATCAAAGGAACAATTGCTTGTTATTTCATTTATAAATTTTCCAAGTAATATAAGGTATATTATACAAACAATAAAATTTCAGTTTTCCCTGCTTTCTTTCTCTATTTAAAATCTCTCCAACAACTTTTCTTATTTTAGAATAGTGTTGATAATCAGTAATTATCTCAATTGGTCTTTCATCAGTATCAACAAATGGTTCAACCAAAGAACTTACTTCCTTTGGATTTTTGTCATGTACATCTAAAGTTTTCACTATGGTGCCTCTTGTCCAAAAAACTCATAGTTCATTTTAATATATTTGTTCCATTCCTCTGGTATAGCTGTTTCTTCATATATCGCCTCAACTGGACATTCTGGTTCACAGGCTCCACAATCTATACATTCCTCTGGGTCTATAAATAATTGTTTACCCTCTGGGTCAAATCCATCTGCTTTGGCTACCTCACCAATATCTTTATCCTTTGTGAAGTGAATACAATCAACTGGACAAACATCTACACAAGCAGTATCACAAACTCCAACACAAGGTTCTGCTATAATATATGTCATTCCATTTCTCTTCTATTACAAAATTAAAAAATGGAAAATTAATAAACCAGCAATTGTTCCTTTGATAAAGGATATATACCTAATCATATCATAATTTACCCATTATTCCACAAACAAAAAACCCCGCTACTTGGCGGGCTTGGTAGTTTTTGATCAATTTATTCTGGCCAATTTTTGATAATATTTTTTGCCAGTTTTCCTGCATCTGTCAGGTCATCATCAACCCAGCCGCCAGATGTACTCGCCCCAGGAACTAATATAGACCACTCTTCCTCTTTATCATTTACAGCCCAATTGCAATGGCTGATTTTATTTTCGAAGCACCAGGTCATCCATTCATTTGCCTCGGAATCGACTTGGCTGTAGCCGATTGAACCCCACTCTGTTATAAAAAGTGCAATACCGTCATCTAGTGCTGCACTGGCCCTGTCGCGTAACCATTGCTGATGATAGATAGTATAGAAATGTAAGGTGTAAGCAATATTGGAATGGTTGGTTATAGGGTCAGCTGCAGCAAGATCAACTCTTTGGGACCATTCAGGTGTCCCCACAACAATGAGATTGTCGGGATCAATTGCACGTATGGCAGAAATTACCGAATCAGCATAAGGCTTAATCGTTGCACTCCAAGAAACATCTAGAGGTTCATTATAGATCTCATAAATCACATTGTCATATTCACCATATAAATCTGCCATTTCCTCGAAAAACGATACAGCTTCATTTGTATTGTCTTCTGCATGATGCGAATGCCAATCAATGATGACGTATAATCCTTCGTCTATTGCAGCATCTACAATGGTTATTACTCGGTTCTTATTTGAAACTTTATTATCAAGATACCCACCAGGATCTTCAACACCCATTGCTGCTCTAACGATGGTAGCCTTCCAATCAAGTTTAAGCCACGAAACAACTTCAGATTTATAGAATCGTTCACCGCCCCAATTGTCATTGCTCCAGAAAAAACTGTTCCCAGCAAAACAAACTAGTTCATTGTCTTTATCTACAATTCTGTTTCCGTTTACTTGTAAAAGACCATGTTTTTGGACCAAAGTAGTATCGTCTGGGACTATGGGAGGATCTTCTGAAACGTTATCTTGAACGCAAGATGTGATGATTAGAGTAAGAAGTAAAAAAACGATTAATGATTTTAAAGTATTCATTTTAGACTTTTTTTAAAATAAACAATAGCAGTGGTGTGGTGCGGTTAATCATACCCAAAACTACCCATCATCCCACAAATAAAAAAACCCGCTACTTGGCGGGAAAATTAATTGCATAAAGAATCGAAAACTGAATAACGAATGTCATTAAGGTATTGCATTGATAAAGAAATCCCTTTTTTCTTCAATGCTCCATCCATCCATAGATACCATTTTTTGGTGTTTTTCTCTTACAAAACGATGAGTTGTTTTATATGCTAAGATTCCAGATAAAGCAACCGTGCCAAGACCTATCATTAATCCAAAAGGCCCGTCTGCATAAATGCGGTCACGTTGAAGCAGGCTTGCAAATATAAACCCTGGGCAAAAACCAAGACACCCACAGGCTGCGCCTGCAAAAACAGGTAATCCCTTTAGCTGTCCGTACGCCATTACTGCATTTACATCATCAATCAATATAACTATTCCCGCATCTAAAGTGATTTCTGTTTCGCTCACATCAGTGAGAGTTGGATGATAAATTGTATCTGAATTCGTTATGATGTTAATAAATGTAGGGCGCGAAGCAAACAAATCAGAATTAAGAGTAATTAAAAAAACTAATAGTACTGGGAATCGCTTCATAATAGCAATATTACACCTCACAAGGCTAAATATCAAAAAATAGCGTAACAATGTGTGCTTCTTTCATCCCCACCGTCTCCCTGAAAAACAGAATACCCAACCKTTGACACAACAAMTGTCTGCTGTGTATTTGGGCTTGAAATTCTCAGCACTGCAAAAACTGGCGTAAATTTATGGGTCTTTTTCATAGGTGAATAACAATCGATAAGGGAAATAACGCTTGATTATCCAATTCTTTCGAACAGACTTTTCTGCTTCTGCTTTTGAATAACTGCGACGGATAGATCTAAGCCCGTCTGGTACAATATAACTGCGATGTAACAATGGGGAGGCAAAGCAGGCAAAACCCAACCAGGCAATATCTGAACGCTCAATATCATTAAAAATTACCTGAATGCGAACCATGTGCTCACATTTTGTCATGATCTCATTGAAGGCRGTTGAGGATAAATGATGTACCAGATTATTTGAAATGATAAAATCAAACTGCTCATCCATTTCATACAAATCATTCAGGTYGGTGCATAAAAACTGAATACCATTGTGATCATTAATCTGCTGGAGAAAATCCAAGACTCTTGGGTCATGATCAATGGCAGTAATCTTGAGTGATAGTTGGTCTTCCTCTGCCCAYTTCATCAGTGCAAAAGTAATATCACCACCCCCGCAACCAATGTCCAATAGCTGATAATGACGCTTTTTCTCGCGCATGGCAGGGCGCAACATGTGGCAATAAACCCGTCGCCATTGAGACGTCAGTTGATTGATATATTTGAATTGCCGATAAGTCCGAAACAACTTGACCGGATCACAATCCGGCTGATCGATGATCTCACTTAATTGATCGGCCCGGTATCGTAGAAACAAAGGCACCTAAAAAATCCGCTTCTTCAAAGTGAGCATTTCGGTCCCACTCTTTAACTCGGCCAACGCTTCCTGCAGAATCTGCCGGAACTCGCTTAAGATCATAGCGGTTGCGCCCCAGACTTTCACCCTGTCCAGCTTAAAATACGGTACATCAATCTCTGTTTCCCCGAAAGTCCTCTGCTCCCACTTATGGCACTCCGGCGCAAGAAATTCTGCAAGAGTGACCTCATGTACCTGKGCAACTTCAGCATCGTGCGGATCTATATCCGGTCGGTCTGAGACCCATCCTACGAAAGGTGATACCTCAAATCCGCTCACCGGAATATGCAGTTGCGACAACCGCCCCATAATCTCCGGCGTTTCAGAGATCCCCAACTCTTCCTGAGTTTCCCGGATGGCAGCTTCCGCCAAAGACTCCTCTTTTTCCCGGGCACCGCCGGGGAGAGATATCTGTCCTTGGTGATACTCAACTTYGAGTGTCCTTTCGGTCAAGAAAAATCGCCAGCTGTCTTCGTCCGGAAATAAGAGAATGAGAACAGCTGCCGGTATGGGCGTATTGGGTGGATCCGGCCTGGCGAAACGCTTCGAGGGAGACATCCTGATCTGGGATTCCAATCCGGGTAATGGTTCAGAAAGACGTGTATTCAAATGCTGGATTATCTTGGGTAAAACCATGTTAGAATTTATAGGGCCAGCGATCGATTCCTATATGGTATTCAAGAACCATCGGTATCCCATCTTAAACAAATCAGCATATACCTAAACAACACAATTTCAAGGGTATTTAATTCATTTGTCGGAAAGGGTCATTAGAATAAGCTTTATAAGTTTGCGGAGTATCACACCTCCCGATAGAATCTTGGCTTGTACCCCCCGTTGTGGTTAAGTTTTGTTAATGAAGAGRCTTGCACCAGCTATTTCTCTCTTACTTTCTTTTGTAGCCTCCTTATGGGCGCAACCAGCGAAAGAACTCCCCATCGGTTTTACCGAATGGGAATGGGAAAATCGCCATCTAATCAAAGAATATGCCCGGGATACAGATCCACCACCGGAGCCTATCCGAAACATAGCCGAGCACGAGCGTATGCAGGGCGTCCTGATCCGCTATCCCCTGGGCATTTCTACGTCCATTGTTAAGGAAATGGCGGAAGACGTTATCGTTTACTGCCTTGTGAATGCAAGCCTGGAAAACTCTGCCACAACAAGCTTTGAAAACGCCGGAGTCAATATGGACAGTGTGGAATTCATTCTAGGGTCCACAGACAGCTACTGGACGCGGGATTACGGCCCCTGGTGGGTGGTTGATGGAGATCGGAATGTCTCCGTCGTGGACTTTACCTACAACCGCCCCCGGCCCAATGATAACGATGCGCCCGCCAAAATGGCCGAWTATTTGAACACACCCTATTTTGCCACAGACCTGGTCCATGCCGGCGGAAACTACATGACCGACAGCTACGGCAATTCGGCCTCTTCTTCTCTCGTATACAGCGAAAATGAGATCCCTGACAGTGAAGTAAACGCTATCATGGAAGCATACTACGGCATCGACACATACCACGTGGTGGACGATCCTAATGGGGAGTATATCGAACATATCGACTGCTGGGGGAAATTCTTATCTCCAACAAAACTTCTTCTCCGAGAAGTACCAGAAAGTCATAGCCAATATGATGAAATCGAAGAAGTGGTGGAATACTTTGAAAGCCAGGTTAATRACTTTGGGGAGCCGTGGGAAATGTACCGTGTATATACACCCAACAATCAGCCGTATACTAACTCCCTGATTCTTAACGAGAAAGTCTTTGTCCCTRTCGTGAGCAGTTCCTGGGATGATGAGGCGCTGGCGGTGTATCAGGAAGCTCTGCCAGGCTATGAKATTTTACCTGTCACGGGCGACTGGCTTTCCACAGACGCCGTCCATTGCCGGGCCAAGGGGATTCCCGATCTGGAGATGCTACAGATCTTCCACAACCCCATTAAYAATCAGGATACCCCRYTGAATGAATACCGGGTAGTTACAATTATTGACGATTTAAGTGAAACAGGACTRGTTTTTGAAGAATTGAAGGTTTTTTGGAAAAACAATTCAATGAACGATTATGAAAGTATACTCATGAATGTCTGTCCGGAGGATATACCAGATTGTTACGATGCCTATATCCCGGGACAGTCATCGGATATGGAAATCAGTTATTACATCCACGCCGCGGATAACTCCGGACGGGCAGAGACGCTTCCTATGGCTGGTTACTATGCATTTTACATAGCTGGATTCGCCTCCGGTGATGTAAATATGGATGGGACTCTTAATGTCTTCGACATCATTGCGGTTGTGAACCACATGCTGRAKACTGAGCMMCTCACYGARCARCARAYAGAYATYGCTGATATRAACCRMGAYGGRRTTATTGAYATYTTTGAYATTGTAGAACTTGTTGACCTTATCCTCGGATAGAATCAGAGAAAGTATATAGTAGAACATACTTCCACACCATAGCGATGGGTCGCTGGAAATCTCCACTGAGGAAGGGAAGGGCGGCCCCGGTGAAATGTAGCTCTTCCGCTCTTTCTAACGTAGATAGCCCAGATTCTCAGGTGTGAAAGCTGTGGGCTCAATGTCAAAGTCTTGGTAGAAGTCRCTCCCGTCACATGTATTTCCCTCCATCAGCATGGTGATCTGGTCCCGGGTGACAGGAAAGAACGGCAGCCATCCCAGCATGGCAGCAGCTGCACCGATTCCCCAAGAGGGTACAGGGATCTTCCATTTGCGGCGCTTCCCGRCAGCRGTGGCAATRGTATCAAYRATCTCCCGCCAAGTCAGTTCGTCTGATCCGCCCACATGATATRTCTTCCCGGCWGATGAGTCRKTTGTAARARCCKCAGCAACTCCTTTCGCTAAGTCGCCTACATAAGCCGGCTGTAGTTTAAAGCTCCCCGCTTGCTTGATGGATATTCCAGAGTGAAACATAGGAGCCGGTAGTGGCGGCTTCACCATCTGCCTGTAGAGCAGGGAACTGAACTCGGGCTTACCTGCGTCTCCCCTAGGATGGTCCGGGTCCCCAAATAGCACAGACGGGCGAAATATAGTCCACGCCAGACCGCTGTTGCGGAGGTACTGCTCAGCCATGTATTTTGTCCGCTGATACGCTGTGCCGTGTGGCTTCACTCCATTAGCACTCATCAGCAGGAATCTCTTAACACTGGCGGTCACGGCTTTGTCCACAACGACCTTTGCGGCTTGAAAATGAAGTTTCTCAAAGGTATCCCCCCGGTAAAAGTTGGGACGGAGTATACCGATCAGGTGGACTACAGCATCAGACTCTGAGGGAAAGGAAAAGTCGAAAACATTGCCGGAAATAATCTTTCCTGAGAAATCAGCAGGGAGTTTGTGCTCACTTCCCGACCGTACCAGCGCTATAATTTTATGACCTGCATTCTGGAGTGCTTCCAAAACGTAGCCTCCTACAAAACCGGAAGCGCCAGTAACGAAAATTTTCATGGTACAGGGAATTTACGCCAAATGTTATTATGTCTGCAGGTTACAAATCAGCTGTACAAGAATTTATTCTATCCAATCAGCAATAAAAAGATTTGTAGCTCTTGTTCCTCCATTATTTCTATTAGAAGAAAAAACAAGTTTTTTGCCATCATAAGAGAACATAGGGAAGGCGTCAAACACACCATCAAAAGTAATTTGTTCTATACCTGTTCCATCTATATTTATCAT
This sequence comes from Fidelibacterota bacterium, assembly GCA_002402135.1. Taxonomy (GTDB): domain Bacteria; phylum Fidelibacterota; class Marinisomatia; order Marinisomatales; family UBA2128; genus UBA2128. The sequence goes on from NVVH01000020.1 coordinate 26,907, forward strand.
GTATAAATTAAATGGAAAACCTTTTTCTGATTTGTGATTAGAGGAAAATATTACTTTATTACCACTAGGATGAAAGAAGGGAGCCCAATTTGCATTTCCTAATTGTGTTATTTGTTTTAAATCCGAACCATCTGTATTACAAATAAATAATTCCATTTCTGTTGGTTTTACTAATCCCTCAGAAAGAAGTTGTTTGTATACTTCAATTTCTTCCTTTGTTGTTGGTCTTGAAGAACGGAAAATTATCTTTCTTCCRTCAGGAGAAAAGAATGCTCCACCATCATATCCTAATCCGAAAGTAATTTGTTTTACATTACTTCCATCAATATTCATAGTATAAAGTTCTAAATCACCTGTTCTGTTAGATGTGAAAACAATTTTATCCCCTTGCGGAGAAACAGTTGCTTCTGCATCATAACCAGGCTCATTTGTTAACTGCTTTATAATGTTTCCGTTTAGGTCTGTAACAAAAATATCAAAGTCAGTATAGATAGGCCATACATATGCACCATCTTCTCTTTTATCTGGTTCTTTCGGGCAGTTTTCATTACCCAAATGTGTAGAAGCGTAAATAACCGTTGTATCTCCTGGCATAAAGTACGAACAAGTGGTTCTTCCTAAACCAGTGCTTACCATTGCAGGAAGTTTCTCTTTCATATTATCATGTGTCCAATCTGTTACATAAATCTGATCGCAATCAATTCCTATTTCAGGATTCTTCAATTGAAATACTAATCTAGTATCATCAAAAGAGAAATAAGCTTCTGCATTATCTCCACCAAAAGTAAGTTGTTTTATATTTATAAGATGTTTTTCTTGATTATAATGTATCTCTGATTTCTTTGTAGCTCTACTCTCTCCATCAGTAGTTTGTTCTAATTTATTCACTCCGCAAGAAGTAAGTAAAATAATAGTACTTAATGATAAGATGATTCTATGCRTGATTTTTGTTTTAAAGAATAACATCCTGCTCAATATAATTATCACCTGTTCTGTAAAAATAGTTTTACAAGTTATAGTCGCCGTACTTCGTTCAGAATATCAATCATGACCTGCGGCATCTTTACCGATTGATAGTTCTTGTTGTCAGTCATGTCCTTAACTGTGCCAGATTGAAGATCAACGGGAGCGCTGGAATCGGTGGTTATGGCTGCACCTACATTAACGARAGCAAGATCACCARCTGATACCTCCTTCCCYGCATGGCGGGAGAGAATTTGCTCCACAATAGTCTGTCCCATCAGTTCTCCAGYTTGTACAGCTTACCTGTAAAATAGCTTTCCGGAACTGTTTTTTGCAAAGTCTTTGAAGCMTTTGCCACCTTGCCCATATCTACACCGGTTTCAATKTCCAATTCGTTCATCATATTTACAATATCTTCGGTGGCAATATTCCCCGTAGCCCCCTTAATAAATGGGCAACCTCCCAGGCCGCCGAAGGCTGTGTCAAATTGATTCACCCCCATCTCCATTGCTGCAATTGCGTTGGCTAATCCAAGTCCCCGTGTGTCGTGGAGGTGAAGAACTAATGGAGTGTCGTTGCATATTGGAAGGACCTTTTCAAGAAGCCATTTGATGGAATTCGGATTGGCCATACCCGTAGAATCTGCCAGCGACAGGGCAACAACTCCCATGTCGATGACTGCAGAAACCATCTCTGTAATTCTTTCGTCAGAAGGATAGCCGTCATATACACATCCCCAGACACTCTGCAGCCCACCGCGTGCCTCTATTCCGGAATCATGAGCCAGTGTCACCATTTTCTTCAGATGTACCGTGGCTTCGTCCAAACTCATATTGGCATTCTTGCGGCTATGAGTATCACTGGTGGAAATGGATGCCTCTACCCGTTTCAGTCCTGCCGCCGCAGCCCTCTCTACACCTTTTGCGTTCAATACTAGGCCGCTGAAGACCACATCTTCGGCTTCCGGCAGACCTGCACAGACCGCCTCTGCGTCTGCCATTTGGGGTACCCAGTCAGGATGAACAAACGACGTCACTTGAATTTGTTTCAGGCCGGCATCAACCAATTGTTGTGTGGCGTTGAGTTTGATTTTCGAGGATATTGGCTTGGCTACACTTTGCAGGCCGTCTCGAAGACCAACTTCTGTTAGTTTAACTGATTCAGGTAAAAACATAAGCGTGTTTGATTGTGGRTTACCAGTAAATTTACGGAGGGAATGAATAGGAAAGTAGTTTTTGGCAASACWGTTACAAGGCTCCTAATTGATGCTTGGTTTCTGCAGGTGAAGCACTCAAATTTCTGCATATAACCAGCGGAGGAAAATAATGACTAACAAAAACGAACTTCCATTGGAATCTGTTAAGGTTTTAGAATTCACCCACGCAGTTATGGGGCCGTCCTGCGGTGTAATTCTCGCTGATATGGGCGCCGACATYATCCGGGTTGAGCCTGTCACGGGTGATACTACCCGTCGGCTGCGAGGGTTCGGCATCGGCTACTACCCTTTCTACAATCGCAATAAAAGATGTATCGCTGTAGATATCAAGTTGAAAAAGGGAAGAGATATTATTCACAAGCTTGTGGGTAAAACAGATGTAATCGTGGAGAATTTCGGCCCGGGAACCATGGACCGGCTGGGCTACGGATTCGATCAAATGAAGGAGGTAAACCCACAACTCATCTACGCGTCGCTGAAGGGGTTCCTTAGTGGTCCATACGAGAAGCGCCACGCCATGGACGAGGTTGTTCAGATGATGGGCGGATTAGCCTACATGACAGGACTCCCTGGGCAKCCCACCCGGGCGGGAGCATCCATTATTGATATCACAGGCGGCATGTTTGCCGTCATCGGTATTATTACCGCCCTTTACGAGCGGGAACAAACCGGACAGGGGAAATTCCTCAAGAGTGCGCTCTTTGAGGCGTGCGCCTTCCTTATGGGACAACACATGGCTTACGCTTCCCTTTCAGATGAGCCGATCCCGCCCATGCCGGCAAGGGTCAGTGCGTGGTCTGTTTATCGCATCTTTGACACCAAAGATGATGAGAAGGTTTTCGTCGGACTCATCAGCGACAAACACTGGGGACGCTTCTGCCTGGTATTCGGACGGGCGGATTTGTCTAGCGACCAGCGCTTGACCACCAATAACGACCGCATCACAGAACGGGAGTGGCTGTTGCCGGACCTGGAAAAGATGATGGCAGGTCTTACGAAAAAAGAGATTATTGACAGATGTCAGGAAGCAGGAATCCCTTTCGCACCCATCGCTACCCCGGAGGATCTCTTCGATGACCCGCAACTCAACCAGGGAGCAGGACTGCTGGAGACCACATTCCCCGACGGAACACAAACCAAAATGCCGCGCACTCCCATCGAATACGGGAAAAGCGACTTCAATCTAAGGTTGAATCCCCCGGATGTGATTGGGCAACAGACACAGGAAATTCTTTCCGGTCTGGGGTACAGTGATGATGAGATAAACTTGTTAGTTAAAGACAAAATAGTGGTTACCGGTTAAACGGTGTATTGCCCTTCATCCCGTTAGCAACTAGTGGCTTATTCCTATAATCACTCCAGCAATAAAAGAGACCATCCACAGGAGATAAGGACTATAGCTGTAATATCAGAAACAACCCCAAGAAGCTCAACTAGCAGACATGTTATTAGGCACTTTTTCTTCTCCATAAACACCGCCGCATAATACAAAAAAATGTTTTAAAAATGGTCGTTCCTAATTATTGATGTGCCATCAATAATTAAAAGTTTTGTTCGTATAGAAATAACTTGATTTATTTTCAATTAAGAGACTAATAATCGCCGTGGTTTTTAATAAAAAATAAGAAAAACGTTTTGAGGTACATATTGTTTTGTTTAATTTTGTTAATGAGATTAAGTCTCATTAACAATTAATTCTATAGATCAAATAAAAGGAAAACGCATAAAATGAAAACAATAATAATAAACCTTT
>NVVH01000021.1 GCA_002402135.1 Fidelibacterota bacterium
ATTCATGTTCCTTGTGTCGTTTCTCCTTCCCCTATCACTTTTTGCCCAGATGACCGTTTCCGGTTCAGTATCAGATGCTGCTACCGGCGGCGCATTGGCTGGTGCAAATGTGGTTGTAGAAGGAACTGACCTCGGAGCTGCCACAGATGCCAATGGTTCTTATACCATTGCCAACGTGCCTAGTGGCGCAACAGTTACAGCCTCAATGATTGGATATTCCAGCGCGAGTGCTGCTGCTGCATCAACGCTACATTTTGCCCTGGAAACTGGAGTGATCCAGTTATCTGCTTTAGAAGTTTTAGCTTCGCGGGCAGATGAAAATACACCTGTTGCTTATACAACCGTAACAAAAGCAGATATGGAATTCCGCCTGGGTTCACAGGATATTCCCATGAGCTTGAATACAACCCCCAGTGTCTATGCAACCCAACAGGGCGGCGGAGCCGGGGATGCACGTATCAATGTTCGCGGTTTTAACCAGCGCAATGTTGCCGTAATGATCAACGGTGTACCGCAAAATGATATGGAAAACGGCTGGGTCTACTGGTCCAACTGGGATGGTGTAGGCGATGCCACATCTTCCATCCAGATGCAGCGTGGTTTAAGTGCTGTCAATTTGGCTACCCCTTCCATTGGCGGAACCATGAATATCATTACCGATCCAACAGCCCTTTCGCGCGGTGGAAGATTCAAAACCGAAATTGGTAACGGTGGTTTTCTAAAAGCTACCTTTAATTACAATACCGGTCTGATCAACGATAATATGGCTTTCAGCACAACCATAGTTCGTAAAGTTGGTGATGGAGTCATTGATAAAACATGGACCGATGCTTGGGCATATTATTTTGGCGCCAGTTACCAGATGAACGATGCAAATCGCTTCGAACTGTATGCTATTGGTGCTCCACAGCGTCATGGTCAGAACCTCTATAAACAAAACCTGGGTGCCTATGATGCAGAATTTGCAGCTTCAGTTGAAGGTTACGATGCTGTAGCAGTCAGTGATACTGGGCAATTTCGTGACAGTGGCGAAGCAGGCGGTGTCGGATTCGGCCGTACATTTAACCAAAACTGGGCACCAATCAATTCGTCATATACAGGTGAACAGTACTGGTACATGTATGGTGCGAATACAGTAGCTCGGCATGATCCTAACTTCCTGAATGAACGGGAGAACTTCTTCCATAAACCTCTAGTAAACCTGAACCATTATTTAACGCTCAGTGATAACATGAGACTCTCTACGATTCTCTACTGGTCCGGTGGTTCCGGTGGTGGTACCGGTACTTATGGAAAGATTCCAACTATGGACGCTGACGGTAATTTGGGTGATGACGACTATAAATTCTACTATGGCCGTGGTCCGTGGGTCAGAGACTGGAATACTCTCATTGACTATAACTCAGGCGATGAAGATACTGTTTATGTAGATAAAWCTGCTCTTGTWCGCACACAYGGTGYAGGAAATAACCAGTCCGTTGGTATCTTAAGAAACAGTATTAACCGCCAAAACACATACGGGGTTATTTCCAAGCTTAACTTCGATATGAGCGATGTCTTGAAACTGCAGTTTGGCATTGATTGGCGGACAGCTGGTATTGAGCATGCTCGTGAAGTACGTGACCTTATGGGTGGTGATTATTACGTAGATTTTGCCGATGATAATTTTGCAGACGGGAAAGAGGTAGGTCTCGGTGATATCATTGCTTATCATAACGAAACCACTGTTGATTGGTTAGGCTTTTTTGGACAAGGTAATTATACATCCGGTGCCATATCCGCTTACGGAATGGTCGGAATGTCATCCATTGCCTACACCTACCAGGATCACTTCACGGAAGCAGATGCAGTAATCAGTGCAGACGCCATTTCAGCGACACAATTCAAAGGTGGCGCCATGTATGACATCAATGATGACATGAGCGTATTTGCCAACTTTGGAGTGGTTGAGAAACCGCCCATCATGGATAACGTCATTTATTTTGATGGTACAGTTGCATCAGACCCTGCGAATGAAAAATTCCAGAGTCTTGAAGCYGGTGTGAATTACAGTGCGGGCAACATGGCTGTYAAGGCCAGTTATTACATGACAGACTGGATTGAYCGTAACATGACAAAARSTGTTWCATCAGGTCAAGGTTCCAGCGGYGACACAGATGTCATCTTCCTATCGGGTGTTAACCAAAACCATAGCGGTATTGAGATTGAAGCATCAGCGCAGTTAATGTCTATGCTGCGTATTGATGCTGCTGTCAGTATCGGTGATTGGCAATTTACTGGAGATGCCTCCGGAAATTATCAAGAAGATGAGTTTGATAGTCTTGGAAATGTAACAGGACAAACTACAACTCCATACGATTATGCACTGGATGGATTGTATGTAGGTGATATGCCGCAAACAGCCTATGTTGTAGGTATAACGCTTACTCCGATACCTGGGTTAAGAGCGCAAGTCTTGTTCAATATGTATGAAAACAACTACTCAGACTGGAGCCCGGATGCTCGTGAATATGATTCAACGGATCCAGATGATGTACCAGATACTGAGCAAGTCTGGAAGGCACCGGGATATTCAAAAATGGATATCCACATTTCCTACGACCTGCCAGAAATTGCTGGTTTACAACTTCAGGCTTTTGCCCATTTATTCAATGCAACGGATGAGGTTTATGTGCAGGATGCTGTAGATAATAGTCAGTACAACAGCTACGGCACTAAAGAGCACGCTGCACATAATGCTGAGGTATTCCTTGGGGCACCAAGATACTTCAACGCAGGTCTGACAGTTAGATTCTAGCTTCGTATAAACAAGTGTAATGAAAAGCCCCCGGTCAACTCGGCCAGGGGCTTTTTTTATTGGTATGTATGTGCTAAGCACCTTAGATAAAGGTGCGTGACACTCTATCCATTAATTACTTGGCCATCACCTGCCGGTGAATGATTTTTCCTTTTGGATCGCGGATGAGRATCGTAACCTCGTTCAGTTCCGGGTCGAAGTCATATTCGATGGTTTCTGTTATGTTACCCCGATCATCGAAGAAACTTTTCTTCAGGAGAGAATTGTCCATGGCAAAGGTTAGCTCATGTTTACCCATAAAGCTACTGTCAGCCCGGTAATACTTAGAGGTAGTGATTTTAAAGTTTATGGGATTATGAGAATCTCCTACTGTTTCAAAGCGATAAATGAAATCGTAGAAGTAGTAGATATTTCCTATGTCATCTTTTACTGTGGTGTTGAGGGGACGACCCAGTCTGTTGTGTCTGAATTGCGCGATCCAGCCGGGCTTCATYTCGCTCAAAGATGGATGATAGAGGTGAGGATCAAGSGCTGTCAGCGGAAGGTGTGAATYAAAGAGAACCGATAGTTTCGAGTCCTTCATCTGCTTGTCCCATTCAATATGATATGTCCAGAGGAGGTTGTTTCGTTTCCGGAAGTGTTCCACGGTTCTGACATGTTCATCATCTGTAAAAGTTGCCCGGTAAAAAGGACGAGACCCGACTTTGAATTCAGGGACTTCCTCATCTAGTGTGCGGGAGTGTGGATCCCACTTCTCAAAATAGCGGAACGGCGACCTCGGCTTTGGGAAAAGTTCACGTTTCTCCATCTTTTTACCTCGCTGTTTTTGGGGAGGTATAAACTCAATGGAGACTACTTTACCTTGAGCATCGTAAGTAACCTTGAAATGATTCTTTTGTCGAGCATCTTTTGATGAAATTTCGTTACCGAGGATATCCTTCCTTTTAAGATTTGTGTCGAAATATTTTACAGTCTTTGCTTCTTTTTTGGTATCTTGTTTTGCCGGAGTTTCGGTCAGAAGAAATGACCAGATGATCAGAATGGAAAGTCCAGTAATCCGGATCACGGTTCCAGGTTTAGGAGTTCATCCCGYCGGTTTTTAAGCGAGTTGAGTTCAGACTGAAGAGAGATGACTTCTGTTAGTATATGGGAGGCATCGTCCCCCTTTTGTTCAAGTTCGCGTAGCTTAATGCGATGCTCGGAAATCTGCTCCTTCAGGGGAGCTTTCTCCAAGGTGATTATACAGTCCACTGTAGCCTGAAATGTTGTTGTGTGATTTTCAGCTTCGAAGAGAATTTTAGAAGCAAGATTTCGATGTTCTGTCTCTTCAAATTTTTCCAGAAGTTGGGAAAAATTCTCTTTTTCAGCTATCATAAGTTGGTCTGCCAGTTTTCTTAAAATAGGGTGTTTGAAACGATCTGTACATATATGTTCTTTCAGAGGTGTGAGGATTGTTTCGTCACCGAGTGCCAGCAATCTGATCAGTTCAAGTTGAGCCTTATCTGCAGGTGAGGAGAAGTAAGTGGAGTTTACATCACTCTGGCTGGTTTGATCCCGCTGTCTTCGAGATCTGCGTTTAATCATATTGATGAGAACATTATCTTCTACTGTAAGTAGATTAGAAACTCTGCGAATGGTATGCTGCTGTATAATGGGGTCTTTTATTCCCGCCAACTCCCCGGCAATATCTTGAGCTAGATTGGATCTATCCGCTGGTTTATTAAGGTCATAACCGGAATGTTTAATGTGGAAATCCAGAACATCAGTCCCTTCATAAATTGCCTTTTCGAAAGCTTCCTTACCGATCTCACGAATCCAGCTATCAGGATCGGCTTCATCAGGTAGCTCAACAAGTGAAGGTGTCACTCCTCCGCGAGTGAGAGTATAGCCGGCACGAATGGCTGCTTTTCTCCCGGCATCATCACCATCATAAGCCAGATGTGCAGAATCAGCGAATCTGCGGATCTGGTTAACGTGTCCATCAGTGAGGGCGGTACCGCTGGTAGCCACGAGGTTAGTGATGCCCTGTTGGAATAACTGGAGGAAATCAGTGTAACCTTCCAGAATAACTATGGATCGTTCTTTTCGGATGAAGTCTCTCGTTGCTTCCAGACCGAATAGAATATTACTTTTATTGTAGATAGGCGTTTCCGGGGAATTTAAATACTTAGCGTCGCTCTCTCCGGATAAATCTCGACCGCCAAATGCTACTGTCCGCCCGGAAAGATTTACAATGGGGAAGAGAATGCGATTTCGGAAACGGTCAAAGCGTCCTTTGCTGYTTTTAGCAAAAAGACCACTCTTATCTAAAACTTCAGCTGGGAAGTTAGCKCCCTTAACTTTTTTCAGGAGTGAATCCCATTCATCTCCGGAACATCCCAACCTAAACTTTTTTACAGTCTCTTCGGAAAAACCTCGCTTAGAAAGGTATTCAAGAGCTTTAGCTCCTTCATCAGAGTAAAGAATCGTATGGTAGTGTTCAACTGCAAGTTCATGTATGTCATAGAGATGAGTAAATAACTTATTAGAACTGTCGCCCTGCTCAGACTTGATCTGAACTCCGTATCGTTTCCCAAGTTGCCGAACCGCATCCACGAATTCAATTTTTTCGTACTCCATGATAAAAGAGATTACGTTTCCTCCTCTACCGCACCCAAAACAGTGAAAAATCTGCTTCTCAGGCGCTACGCTAAAGGATGGGGTTTTTTCTACATGAAATGGGCAGAGACCAAAAAAGTTGCGCCCACGTCGCTTCAGATCAACATAATCTGAAACTATATCCAGAATATCGGCAGTGTCCCGGATTTGATCTATAGTTTCCTGTGGAATAAGAGCCATATAATTAATTTTCTTTGGAAGAAATTAAAGTTCGTGGTCTTTCGGGTACTTCATAATCCAGCTTTTTCYTAAACCACTTTTCGCTTTTGTTTGCAAACGGTTCTATGCCTGAATAGTTCATAACCCACTCTCTGTAACCACTAAGATGATTAAATAGATAAGAACGTTCTCTGAAATCTCCAACAGTTTTTGTTGTAGGCACTATTTCTACTAGCCAAAGGAGAAGTAGAATTATCAGACAGCCCCGGAGAAGGCCAAAGAGAAATCCTACCGTGTTGTTAGCCAAATTAACCCCCTTGTCAAGGATTGCATCCTGAATCCAGCGAGTTAAGTAGCGAATTACGAATAGGCAGATRAGCAGGATGACGAGAAAACTGATGATTCGCAGAAAGACATCATTGGCAGCAAGATAGTTCTTAAGCCAGCCGGTGAGAATTCCATAAAATCGGATGGAAATGAGTGTTGCGATAATGAGTTCAACAAATCTGGCAACCTCTTCAAGAAATCCTCGTCTGTAACCCACATATCCTGAAACGAGCAAAACCGGTACGCTGATCCAATCGAAAGGGTGGCTCACGATGAGAGGAGTTCGCTGACCAGCTGCTGAGCAATTTTACCGTCGCCCCGACCGGCGATCTGCTTCATGACCTGTCCCATCACTTTCCCCATGTCTGCTATGGAAGCGGTACCGATCTCCTCTATCACAGCTGCTATAATCTTACGCATTTCATCTTCGTTAAGTTGTGAGGGAAGATACTCTTCTATGATTCTTAATTCCGCCTTTTCCTGATTGACAAGATCATCTCTGTCCCCTTTAAGGTATAGTTCGATCGCTTCTCGTCGCTGCTTTGCTGCTGTTTGTAAAACYTTCAGAGAATCGCTTTCAGTGAGTTTACCTCCGGTTTCAATAGATTTGTTTTTCAACTTGGAAAGTAGTAGTCGTAGAGTTCGTACCCTGTCTGAATCTCCTTCTTTTAGGGCTTGATGCATTTCTTTTTGAATATCACTGTTTAAAGGCATTCTTACCTCGGGAATTAACAGATCAAATTACATTTGACTCTGAGGGAAATCAAGCCGTTTTGGTTATACGTAAAAGTAAAAAAGGGTATAGACAGGCTTTGCTTGACCTAACTTACTGCAGACTTTACTCGAAACTTACCTTTAATCTCCTCACCCAGTCCTAGCACCAGTTCATCTGCCTGGTGAAGCAGTCCCACACCGCTGGGCGTTCCCGTATAGATGATGTCGCCGGATGTTAGCGGTAGGCGACCGGAGAGATAAGCGATGAGGGCGGGGATATCGAAAAGCATTTGATCCATATTGCTACGCTGAACTTCCTTGCTGTTGAGAGTGAGCCAGAAATCGCGGCTCCAGATGCTCAAGTCCGGTAGATCAAACTGTGTRATGACCGCTGAGCCGGGAAACGACTTGGCAAGAAACCACGGCAGCCGCTCTTCCTTAAACTTGTGCTGGAGAGGGCGGTCGGTTAAATCGAGCCCCAAACAGAGCCCATCCACATGTCGCCAYGCTTCTTCTGCAGTAATATTGCTGCCGCCCTTACCGATGGAAGCGACAATCTCCAGCTCATAGTGGATTTCCCTTTCAGGGGGAAGTGTGATGACGGAATTATCTGAGAGGCAAGTAGACGACTTCTGAAAGAAGATGGGCTCCTCCAAAACAGGGTTGCCCATCTCCTGAGCGTGTGAAGCGTAGTTGCGGCCTACGGCGTAAATGTTAGTTACTTTCATGTTTTCCGCTCCTTTTTTCTCGCCGCAGGGAATAGAATATTGTTCAGGATCAATCGATAGCCCGGTGAATTGCGATGAAGAGAGAGATCGGTGGGGGGATCGCCTACAAAGTGCTGATAATCCTCGGGATCGTGACCGCCCARGAAGGTAAAGGTCCCTTTACCGAAATTTCCGTGGATGTATTTCACCTGCTCGCCGCCTTCCACTTCGCCCATGATCACCATGTGCTTCTTGATCAAGTCGCGCCGGAAACCGGTGGTCTGTCCCATGAAACCTGCGACCACTCCCACGTGATCCTGCGTCAGCATAGAAGGCACTGGGTCGTACTTGGCAGAGAACTCGAAGAGAGTGAAGTAGTCAGCTTCAGCTCCTTTCAAAACGGGATTATTACTGGGGGGATAATCTATATTAGAAAACTCATAAACAAAGGGATCAGTGAGGAGAGTAAAGCTTTCAAAAGCGAGCGAGTTATCATAGTTGAGAAGCTGCTGGGCATTGAGTTCTGCCGGTGAACTGTCGAACACGCTCTCMACGATGTCTACGCCTCTAGCCGCCAGAGCGATATCCCATGAATCAGTAGCGGAGCACATGGCGAAAAGAAAACCGCCGGTACCAACGTAATCTCTGATCTTCCAAGCTACCGCTTTCTTCTCTTCCGATACASTGGAGAAGCCTAAACGGTATGCCATTGCTTCCGACTCCGCCTGCTGAAGCTTGTACCACGGAGCGTTGTGGTAGCTGCGGTAAAACTTGCCGTACTGTCCGGTGAAGTCTTCGTGATGGAGATGGAGCCAGTCGTATTTATCCAGCTTTCCCAGCAATACATCCTCATCCCAAAGCRTCTCGTACTYCACCTCAGCGTAAGTAAGTGCCATTGTCACTGCATCGTCCCACGGTTGCTTATTCGGTGGCGTGTAGATGGCGATTTTCGGCGTCTTTTCCAATAGTATGACTTCCATGTTGTTCACGCCGATTTCGCCGTAAATGTTCACCGCATCGCCGTCGGAGATAATCTGAACCGTTACGCCTCGAATACGGCACTCTTGCTCGATATTTRGGTAGTCGTCAATCAAGAAAGAGCCACCGCGATAGTTCAACAACCACTCCACGTTCACGTCTTGTGTCAGTACCCAAAAAGCAATGCCGTATGCTTTCAGGTGATCCTTCTGCGACAAATCCATGGGGATCAGAATTTTGTTCGCGGGTAGYAGTTGCGTAACCAGAAAAATAGTCAGAATTACTTTCTTCAATTGAGTTCCTTATCTTTTGTCAATTCGCGGATGCGGTAGCGGACCGGTTCGGCGAGGAGACTGTTCTCATGTTCATTGAGGACGGTCAGATACCATATTAACGCGTTCTCATTGTCCGCCAGTTCTCGGTCGTATATTTCCGCGATTCGCGTGGCAGCTCTGTCGCCCCAATCGCCAGTTGAGAGTAAACTAAAAGTTGTAATGGCTTCATCGTAACGTTTCATTTTCTGATCAATCTCCGCTGCCCGGAAAAGGCATTCATGGGCAATAGATGTCTCAGGATAATTCTCTGCAACCTTTAGAAATAGAGCCTGTGCTTCGATTTTTTTTGCCTGGCGAAGTAGTAGTTCAGCCGAAATGTAATTACGGAAAGCTTCCTTACCCTCTTCGTCCACTCGACTGAAATGCTCATCCACGAACACTTTCAGCTCCAGCATATCGTTGAAGGCGTCATCCGTCACTGCCAGATCATCCACGAGATCTGTAAGGCTGTTAACGGCCGAATCCAAAGAACCGCTTAGAAGCAGTAGATGGCACCTTTTCACATTCAAATTATTCTGCCATCTTTCGGAAAGTGAAGAGATTTTGTCATCCAGGAAGTCCAGAGCGGATTCTATATCACCTTTTGCCGTGAGGACATCAGCCAGACGTGATGAAGCGGCAATATTCAGTGATCTGTCGTTTGTACCCGTTAAAGCCGCTCGGAAGGAGGTGAGAGCACCGTCAAAATCTCGGGTTATGCGGTATTTGATCTCGCCTAAGCGGAAATGCGCCTGAGGAGAAAAAGTGGTGGCAGGGAGAGTGGTGAGGATGGAGTCGTAGAGCGTGAAAGTCTCCTGAAGGGATTCCGCATCAATAAYGCTGACGCTCACAAACGGGTCTCTGAAAAAYTGGTTATCGGGAAAATAACCCGCCAACGATCGCACTTTTTCCTCCGGGGAAATCTGAAGTTCGGACGTCAGCGCCAGTCCGTATAGCGCTTCGCCCATGATTTTCCGCTGTCGCGGAGTGAGTAGCTGCTTAGCGTCATGAGGAAGGGAGCGGAGGACGGTGATGTAGGCTTCAGCCGCCAATGATAATTCAATCTCCTTTCGAAGATTTCCGCCCAGTGCAATCCAACGATTGAGATCATTTTCGGATGCAGTACCAATTTCTTGGTGTTGTATAACTGCGTCAGCATAACGTCCGATCTTGAAAAGGAAATCGGCGTAGAGTAGGCGGACAGCACTGTTCTCAGTTTCTAGAAAGCGCATCAGTTCCTCCTCAATTGCGTAGTGACTTTCCCTGTTGTCTGACATGCGGAGTATCTGCCGAGAGACGGACTTGAATTGTTTAGGATTGTATTGTAGATACGTTAGGTATTCGATAGCTGCATTGTTAAAATCCTGTTTCCGGGAGTAGAATCCTGCCAGTTCGAGAGAAAATAGGTCCACCTCACCAAACGTTTCTCTTCCATGTGCGACCAGTTTATCCATTCGGTCTTTCATTCCATGTCGAATGTACTTTTGAAGAACWACGCGAAAACCCGTTTTTGAAGATTGGTTTTCAGCGACAATCTGTTCCCAGTGATCCACAGCGGCAGATTCGTTTCCCATAAGCAAAAAAACTTCACCCAGTTCAGCCAGACTTTGGATGTCTTGCGGATAAACCTCCAGTCGAGACTGAATGAGAACCTCCAACTCTTGGTACTTTTTCAGCCGCCGGAGAAGAGATTTCAACTGTGTATAGGCTTGGGAATTTTTTGGATTAACCTCCAAGAGATCCTCATAGATTTGAATGGCTTCATCTGTCTGCTGAGAACGTTCTAATTTAATCGCTCTTCGGAAAGCAGTTTTATCTGACGCTACGTTGGGACGAACGGTCTGCTGAGCAGACACAGTTGCGATCAAAAGCAAAATGACAAGAGCTCTATTCATTGATCTGTTTCCACAGTTTCACCTTGAATAAGTGAATTAAAGTAGCGGCGGATCATTTCCTGATAATCCCGGGGAAACCCAGCTTTAAGTGCTTCGTTTAGCGCTTCGATGGCGAGATTCCTCCGCTGTCCCAAGTCTGCCGGAAGTCCGGCGGGTCCATCAGAAACCACCTCGACTGATGTTCTCGATTTCCGCATCTCAGAGAGATCTCGCTGTTTGAGCGATTTCTGGGAGTTTAGCATCCGKGACATGATTCGCTCCTGACGCTYMACTGTTTTTCGGTTCACCCTCCTCCKCCGGAAATCCTTCAGCACTTCCTCCATCTGTTCKGCGATRCCCTGGAGTTCACCTGACTGCCGGGATCCTCGAGTCTCATTAATCAACTCCTGAAGCGATTTCCTAAGCTGTCCTTGCTGCTTACCCAACCGCTGCATCATCTCCTTTTGTGCGGAAGCAGTCATCTGCCCCATCAACATCTGCAGCGTCTGGTTGTTGATCCCTTGCTGTTGGCCTGTCATCTGCTGCATTCGCTCCAAAAACTGTTCCATGCCGGATGCCATTCCTGACTGCTGCATTTCTTCCATGGCGGATATGGTGGCAAGGGCAGCATCATTCAAAGCAGCCACAGTTGCTGACTGCTTGTTGGCGGCGGATGACGCGTTACGTTCTTCCATTCTAYTGAGTGATTCGGTCATTCCTACTACCGCTCTACCTACAGCCTTTCCCATCTCCGGCGAGACGGCAAAAGTCTGGTGAGACAGCTCCATCATTTCGCCAATGAGCTGGGTCAGCTTATCCTTCAAAAGCTGCTGTTCGCCGCCTTTCTCTCTCAGTCGGGGACTGTTTCGCGGAAGGTCTGCTGTTTCGCCTTGCAGCCGTTCCTGTTCTTTTGAGATGGTCAGTGTCTTTCTGAGAATGCTTCGAAACTTTTCTGCCATTTCGCCTGTAGACTGCGTCTGGAAACCCATCTGAATACTCTGCATCATTTGGCTCATCTGTTGGAGGTTTTGACTGGCACTTTCTGCAGATAGCGAAGCTTGGCTCATGTCTGACTGTTTTAACTGTTGAACTGCATGTTCCAGCAAGTTGGAGGTCTCTTGTGCCAGTTCAGACTCCGCCAACTCTTTCAAATCCTCTGAGGGTGATTGGGCATACGGTTCAATACTTTCGGCAGCTTCCGTCATCAATTCCAGTAGATTCTTATATTCCTGCTGATTTCGCAGCTCATCTTCAGCCAGACGAGAGGCGTTCTCATCTGCAGACTCTGATTCCAGTTTGGATGTAAGATCTTCCTGATCTTTTGCCAACTGCTCCATTCGGCGAGCAAGTTCGTCCATCTGTTGTTCGGCTTGGATTCGCTCGAAAATGTCTATAAACCGGTCGAGCTGTGACTCCAGTTCTGCCACGTTCAGAGAAAAATCTTCCAGCGCTGCCTGTAAGTCTTCCAGCGATACATCTTCTAATGCAGACTGCATTCGCTCCATGGCGGCCATCATCTCTGGTGACATTAGGTCTTGAAGAAGATCATTCAAGGTCTGGAATTTCTCTAACAACTCAGGTGAGAATAGATCGTGTTTTTCCGCTTCCTGGGCAATGGTATCCATCTGCTCCCTCAGCGACTCAATCTGCTTCAGCTTATCTTTCACTTCCTTTAGTGACTCCTCAAGAAGCTGATGTTTTTCCCACTCCAGCTTTTCATCCTTTAGAAGTTCCAACTGCATCTCTTTCAGCGACTCGGTTAATTCTTCAAGTTCCTTCCCCATCTCCTCTGCAGCCGATTKAACTTCTTCTTCCTGCTCTTCTGTTCGGGCAAACAGATCGGCGAGAGATGGAAACTTGGCGAAGAATGTCGATGAAACGGCTTTTTTCGGCCCCGAGATGATGTCATTATCGTACACTTCGAAATGGAACTGAAGTTCGTCGTCCGGCATAAGACCAAGCTTACTCACATCCCAAAGGTAATAGATGTCTTGAGCGATAGTCGTTCGTGAAAAGTTTTTCAGCACATGGATACTCACAGATTCCTCCTGCTGAAGATATTCGGGATGCTTGACCTCATAGACGATCTGCAAAGTGCTAAAGCCGAAATCGTCCTCAATGTGGAGCTTAATGGGAATTGTAAAATCGCTACCCAATTCAGTCACTTCCGGCGGGATCAAAACCTGCATCTGAGGCGAAAGATCTTGCAGCACCACCAGCCTGTATTCAATGGGATCGAGGTTGCCGATACCCCGGGAATCATACACATGTGCGGTAAGAGAAGCGTCTCTCATCATGGAGACAGATCCTGTTGCCTTTCGCCCGTTAATGGTCAGAGGAATTTTTTCTTGATCACCGGATTTACTTCCAGTCCCAACAGTCAAAAACCCCTCATCCAGATTTTTGTCGGTTTTAAGAGAAATACCCAATTCTGAACCTTTGATCCCGCGGATTTCCGCAATGTTGCCTTTCTGCTCGGAAGGTGACAGCCTGGTATACGACGGCGGAATTACGGTGGCTGTAAACTGTTCGATTGTGGGCCGGTCGGTCACATCAATCCTGTAGATCGGGGACGAGATTTCTTCCCACGGCTCCCAAAAATGACTGGAGGTGGTAAAAACCCGGTAGCGATAGTTTTGGAGCACACTCTTCAGTTCGTAGGAAAAGTTGCCCCGTTCCGTGATTTCTAGTATCAGCATCGCATCCCCTTTATCGCTCATGAGTTCAAGCTGAAGAGAAGAAGGGAGGCTCTTTCCCTCGGCGGAGAATTGAATGATAGCGTCGTCACCGCCCATAAGCGATAGATTACCTGTGATGCTTTTCAGTTCGTATGGGTAAGGGACCGGGAAATCCGTCCGGGGATGAATCCATCTTTGCGCTGCGCCGGCAAATGAAGCACGAAAGAAGATTATCAGTAATACGGCAGCAGCAATTGAGCCCAAAGCCGCAACCTTCAGCTTCTTTTTTTCTCTGGTGGAATAAACCTCAGCTGGTGAGAGTGAGMTGAGTTTGCTGGCAGTCTCGGTTACGAATTCATCCGCCAGTTCCCGSGAAGTTTTGTAGCTGCCGCTGTCACCACTCTCCAGTTGGAGGGYNTYGANTGRYCTYNTSASNNTTCGGCRGKRMMRYTSTYCSCSWKWMANTGMNGCRMTTSYRYSCRGWMGRYRTCKYCNGNTNCKGTCTKGGCGAATGAACAATCCCACTACCGCMCCCATTACAGCTATTGCCGCYAGAAGCACCAATCCTGACTGCCAKACRCYGTWSCGKAMAGCMGGTGAYAGCCAAAAGACCGCCTCCAGMACTAGAAGGAGCGAGACAATTATTGTGCCGATTGCCAGAATGATCCATCCCGTTATTAAGAGATCGGTCACAATTTTACGATGACGGAAGCGGGTGAGTTGAGTTGCGATTTTTCTCATTTCAGTGGGTGAGTGCATAAAAGAAAATATTGATGCCCATTCTCAATGCGGTCTGGTGTTTTTCTTTCGGATCATTATGAACATCAGGATCCTCCCAGCCGTCGCCCAAATCACTCTCGTAGGAGTAGAAAACAAGCATTTGCTCATYTTCAAAMAGAGCCAGTCCTTGTGAGGGCTTACCGTCGTGTTCATGGATTTTTGGCAGGCCATTTTCAAAACTGTAGTAGCAGTGATAAATGGGGTGATCGTGGGGTAGCTCCACCCACTTCTTATTGGGAAAGACACGCTTCATCTCGCGGCGGAATGAGTCGTTCATGCCGTAATTGTCATCGGCATGCAGRAATCCGCCGCCAAGGAGGAATGTCCGCAGGTTTGCTACTTCCTTATCTGAGAAGCGAATGTTGCCGTGGCCGGTAATGTAGAGGTAGGGATAGCCGAAAATTTCTTCGTCATCGAGAGAGTAACGTGCTTCTATTGCGCTTACCTCCATGTTGGTGTTCTTCCGGATAAACGCCAGCAGGTTGGGAAGCGAACTGGGATCGCTGTACCAGTCCCCGCCGCCKGAATACTTGACCCGGCAGATAGTGAAATCGTCTCCATCAGGTTCAACGGCAGATAAGACTGCAGAGAGTATTAGCAGTGAAATGCTGARAAAAGTGATTTTACGGATTGTCTTCATGGCACCTTTGTAATAGTGTTGAAAAGTTACGAAAGCGATTTGTTCCATTGGTGTTAAAAAAAGACTTCAGTTAAATGTGCGTGAATTCTCTTGAATAATTGATCTGACTCACCCAATTTTCAAATCCGATGGCTTCCTCACCATTCACATCTCGACCGTTAATTAAGCTGATTTACCTCTTTATTATTTTAGCGACATTTACTGTTACCTTTGCTCAGGAGGTGGAAAAGAAGAAGAAAACACGCTTTCAATTCTTCCGGACGTTTATTTCAAATTTGCAAAACGGCGACAACAGGATGTTTGAAGCTATCGTTCGGCCAATGGAGTTTCGCCAGCCGATTGTCAGCATCCCTGCTGAGGGTCGCTACGGAATTGGCTTTTACGGCTGGAAGAGCTACAATCCGTATAACTTCGACCCTACTTTTATAACTTACGCTGATACTACCGAGGACATTTTCCAGAATATCGCCCTTTCCGGCCGGATCGGTTCCAACATGGAATTTGATGCTGTTCAAACCAACCTCTCCTACCTCTTTTTCAAGAAGAGCTATTTTGACATTTTTGCTGGAGTGGGAGTACGCCGTGCGGCTGTGTTAAACATCCCATCCATMGATTTTTCTGAGAGTACAATTCTWAGCGGWCCTCCRAGYGTACCCASYTCTTGGGGAGTGACCAAAACATTYACACCCACTTTCATGGAAGTTAACCTYWCAACWACKWTGATCATGCAGTGGAGGCCGAAATGGTTTGTCCAGTTCCGCTACGGYTACGGCGTGGGAAAGGTCCAGTTTTATCGGGGTGACAGTCTKGAAGATGAGCCATCAGGAAMGGGAGCAACATCYATGTAYGGYATMGGMATTAAGTTCATCCGKGAGTCGGAYACSGCWGCCCGATATGCCTGGGGTTTTGAACTGCGYCACTACTATGCYAAGGTGGATAATATCAGCGATCCGCARGAAGTYACTCCCATCACCGGGATGCAGCTTCCSCAGGTRGGAATTTACTTCAGCTTYGGCGCYTTCTAYGGCGGYGGMAARACYATCGGCGATGAGGCCAAGGGGTATTACTTGGATTCTGATTACGTAACTGCTAAACGCAAGTTCAATCAGTTTATTGATCAGCATCCTCGGCACGCCCGTGTTCGACGTGCGGAAAAGCTCATCGAAATCTGCAATATCCGCATTCCAGAGCAGCTTTACGCTGAGGGGAAGCGGCTGGAAGCTCGGGATATGTTGGTGGAAGCGCTGGACAAATATATTGAAGCGGAGCGGACGGCTGTTGAACCTTTTAAGAAAAAACTCCAGATGAAAATTGAGATGATGGCTGGATTTTACATTGAGATTGCTGACTCACTTTTTACACTTGGTCAGGATGACGATGCGCTTAGTTACGCCCGGCGAGCCGCTGTAATTTCWMTCAAGGGAAAGGAATTCCTACGCAAACTTGAGGCACGGATTACTATTCAGCACGGGAAGGATCTTGCTTCACGGGGAGTCTATCCTCTTGCGCTGGAAAAGTATTCGAAAGCGCTTTCCATGGCTCCGGAATTGAGGGATGAGATACGCGGATTGGAGCTGAGATCTGCAGTGGGAATGTTGGAGGATGTAAATCAAGCTAAGGATGAAGCCGGTTTGCGGCTCGCTGTTCTCTCCCTCTACAAGGCGCAGGAAATTTTGGGGGAAAAGGATGAGGAGTTTGAAAACATTCGTGAACAGTTGGAAGCCCAGCTATTAAGTCTGGACAAACTGAGAGTGGATCAATTGAAGGAGTCTTATGCCAATGAAGCGAGAGTTGATCTCGCTTGGCGACGGATGCCGAAGGTGGAGATCGGAATGCTGGTGTCAGAAGTGAGCGATATTCTGGGTGAGCCGGAGGAGATTATCGAAAAGGAAGATGAGAAAGGTCTGAATTATCAGCTATGGGTTTATCACTTCCCCAAACGGGGAGAGGCGTATTTTTCATTTGAGGATTATGTGCTGTTTAAGATAGAAGAAAAATAACTAAGGTTAGTAGTTCTGTTTTCTCATGCACAAACATGTGAAAACGATTGCTAGTGACAGCTTCTTCCACCTATTTTCCCCTCGTGAAAACTGCTGTGATTAAACCTCTTATACTATACATGTTGTTGGCTCCGCTGATGATTACAGCTCAATCCGAGGACATTGATGAAGATATTCAGTTCCATTCCAGGGAACTGGATCGACTAAGAATGGAGATTGAAAACTTCCGCCTCCGAATCAAGAGTACAGCCGATCAGGAAAARAGTGCGAAGACTAAGATCCAAGAGTTAGATGARGAGATCGCTTTGRTCCGTAATCTTTTGTATCGCTTAAGGAAAGAAGAGAAGTCAAAGGAATCGGCAATAAAAAAAGCTGAAGAGCTTATTCAAGAGAAAGAAAAAGAATTTGATGAACTTCGTGACAAATATGCACAGAGGGTAGTAAATATCTATAAAACTGGGAGACCCTCTGAATTGGAAATGATAATAAACCGGAATAGTTGGCGTGATCGAATTTATCGAGAAGAGTATCTAAAAGTCATCTCCCAGTATGATCGTGAACTGGCTTCGAAGGTGAAGCAAACCATTGCCCAGATAGATGCGGAGAAAAAGTCTTTGGAGCGGTCACTGGAAGACATTAAAAAAATAGATTCTGAAAAAACGTCTCAGAAAGCGTGGCTGGAAAAAAAGAGAAGTATGCGAAACCGAGAAATTGCCAATCTTAAAAGAAGTAAGCAGGAGTTGTTTCAGGAATTGGAGGATCGACAGGAAGCTGCCAGACAGATGGAAGCCATCATCGCGCGACTAGAACGTGAGAAAGAAAACCGAATAAAAGAATTAGAACGGAGAAGAAGAGAAGATACACTTCTTGCCGGCGGAGATTTTTCTGCTATGAAAGGAAGTCTCCCCTGGCCAGTCGATGGRCCCGTTATTTCAAAATTCGGAAGCCATAAAAATCCAACGTTGAAGACTATCACCGAAAACACAGGCGTAGATATCAGAAGCAATGCGGGCAGTGMAGTTCACGCTGTCTTTAGCGGAATTGTCACGACAGTGACCTATATTCGCGGTTACGGTAATACTGTTATAATAGATCATGGAGCCGGTTTCTACACAGTCTACACTCATGTGGATGATGTGGAGGTTGATGAAAATGTGTATGTAAAGGCAAGACAGATCATCGCTCATGTGGGTAAACAAGATTCTGGAAACAGCTCCAGACTTCACTTTGAGATATGGGGAAATCGAGAAAAGTTGAATCCGGAGCATTGGCTGGGCAAGGGATGATTCTAGACACACTGATTGGGCAAGAGAAAATCTGGAAACGCCTGGTGACTGCGTATGAGAATGATCATATTACAGGAGCTTATCTGTTTCACGGTCCTTCGGGAGTCGGCAAAGAAGGGATTGCTATACGCTTTGCCGGACTAGTCAATTGCAAGGCAGGAGGAAGTGCTCTTTGTGGAGAGTGTTCATCGTGTRCAAAGTTTAACAGATTGCAGCATCCCAATATGACCCTCATCGTACCGCTGCCTAAAGATAGAGATATTAAAAAGAATGATCCTCCAGCAAAGGCTCTAAAAGATGACACAATAACTGCATTAGCAGAGCTCATTGCAGCCAAAGCTGATGATCCATATACGAAAATCCGGCTGCCTCGATCCAATACTATTCTAATTAATTCCATCCGGGAAGTTCGGGAGAAAATATATCTGAAGGCGATGGAAACCGGCAGGAAAATGGTTCTAATCTTTGATGCGGATCTGTTAATGACCGGTGATGGTTCATCAGCGAACGCACTCCTGAAAATACTCGAGGAACCACCCCCCGAGACTTCTTTCATATTGATAACGGATTTCCCTGAACGACTGGTGGAAACCATTGGATCWAGATGTCAGCAGGTCTTTTTTCCTCCAGTTCAAACAGAGWTAGTGRCAAAGCATCTTCAAGAATCTTTAGCTACACCAGCTGAAGAAGCCAAGTTAATTGCTCATCTTGCTCAAGGGAATGTCCGAATGGCAAAACATCTCGCAAAACAGGACTTGGAGGAAGTGCAAAACCAACTGTTATCTCTAGTAAAATGGCTGACAAAACCTTCCGAAAATAACTGGCGCTCATTTACTCAGCATGCTGCCTCAACATACCGGACCAATCCCCAGGTACTGAATTTCCACTTCCAGCTCCTCAGCTACTGGTTYCGAGATGCTCAGTTTATCCAAAAGATGAATGGCGAAGCTCACATAATCTTGGAAGGTATGGAATACTCTTTGAGAAAATTTGTGAAGCACTTTCCTRTYGGTGACTTCGCTGCAATTGTAAARGAATTAGAAACGTGTTCCAGTTCGCTTTCCCGCAACTATAACCTAAATTTGGTGATAACCAATCTACTTTTCGATATTCAGGAAAACCTTCACGGGACAGCAGGATAGAGTAAGATGGGACAATTCTACATCACCACACCTATATATTACGTCAATGACGAACCGCATATTGGTCACGCTTACACTACCATCCTGGCCGACGTTCTGGCACGCTACCATCGAGAAGCAGGGGATGATGTTTTCTTTCTAACCGGAACAGATGAACATGGTCAGAAAGTGTTTCAGGCCGCAAGTGATAGAGGAGTAGAACCTAAACAGCACTGCGATGAAATGGTAATCCGGTTTCAGGATCTGTGGAAAAAGCTCCATATCGAGAACGACTTTTTCATCCGTACGACAGATGGAGACCATCAAGAAGTTGTTAAAGAAATCCTCCAACAGATATACGACAGCGGCGATATCTACTTCGATGAATATATCGGCCTATACTGTGTCGGTTGTGAGCGCTTCTATACCGAGAAAGAATTGGAGGATAAAAAATGTCCTCAGCATCAGACACCGCTGAAAGAGATCAAGGAGTCGAACTACTTTTTCCGCATGAGCAAATATCAGCAGCAATTGATTGACACCATCAACGAACATCCAGAGTTCATTCAGCCAAAAGTTCGGAGGAACGAAGTTCTCGGCTTTCTGCGCCAGCCGTTGGGTGATCTCTGCATTTCCCGACCGAAATCCCGTTTGTCTTGGGGAATAGAGCTCCCTTTCGATTCAGACTTTGTCACTTACGTCTGGTTTGATGCACTTATCAATTATGTGAGTGCCATCGGTGCTACAAAGGATGAAGAGCAGTTCGGCAAGTGGTGGCCAGCAGATTATCATCTCATAGGCAAAGATATTTTGACTACACATTGTGTTTACTGGCCAACTATGCTTTTCGCCGCGGGGATTCCCCAGCCTAAAACTATCTTCGCTCACGGTTGGTGGCTCAGCGATGAGTTCAAGATGTCCAAGTCGATGGGCAACGTGGTGAAACCGCTCGATCTCATCGACMAATATGGAGTGGATCCCGTCCGTTACTTCTTGATGAGGGACATGGTATTGGGTCAAGACAGTAATTTTTCCTCGGATGGATTTGTTCGCCGTTACAACAGCGATCTCGCAAATGATCTTGGCAATCTGGTAGGAAGAATCAGTACRTTGGTGAACCGYCATTTTGATAGCAGAATCCCCGAACCGGGAAAGCTGAGTGAAGACGAAACTCAGCTTGTAGAGTCTGGGAATTCTCTGGTTGGCGAGGCAATTGATCAGATCCACGAGATGAAGATGAACGATGCTGTGGAAGCGGTTATGGAGTACGTCCGTTCTATTAACCGTTATATGGAAAAAATGATGCCGTGGAAACTGGTCAAGTCCGATAAGGATGCGGCAGGAACCGTTCTCTATCACGCGGCGGAGTCTCTCCGGATTGCGCTGCAGCTTTTGCATCCCATTATGCCGGTGAGGACGGCCAAAATTCTGGGGATGATCGGTGCCACAGTTACCGAATTGAAATCAACCTGGGGACAACTGAAGCCCGGAAGTGAGCTGAGTGAATTTGAAGTTCCGTTTCCGAGAATWGAATTGAATCAATAGCCAGAACAAGCGAAGGAGTAAGAGATGGCCGACGATCGTATTTCCATAGATGATTTTGCCAARGTGGAGCTGAAAACTGCTGAGGTTTTAGAAGTAGAAAAAGTGGAAGGGGCAGATAAATTGCTTAAGCTCCAGATTAAAGTTGGAGAAGAAAACCGCCAGATTGTTGCGGGGATAGCGGAGCATTACTCCCCGGAAGAGTTAGTAGGGAAGAAGATTGTCGTGGTAGCCAACCTAAAACCAGCAGTCATTCGAGGTGTAGAATCTAATGGGATGCTACTCGCTATCAGCACTAAGGATTCTGTGATATTGGTAACTCCCGAAAATACTGACGTGCCAAGCGGACTTAGAATCTCGTGATTTTCTATTTTCCCGCAGGGTGCTGTGCACGATTTACTATTTACAATTGAGGTTATGGTGTCTATCAAAGATGTTTTGCTTTAAAATAGTCAATAAAAATAGCCAATCGACAATTGCTAATCGATACTCACGCTCACCTTTACTATTCTGATCTCAAAAGTCAGCTCGATGATGTGATCTCCCGCGCCGGCGAGGCCGGTGTAGAGCAAATCATTTGTGTGGGGACGGACTTGGATTCATCGAGGGAATCCATTGCTATCGCTGAAAAGTACCTTAATGTTTTTGCAACAGCTGGGGTTCATCCCCACGATGCAAAAGATGCTCCAACGCATTTTGCCGAGGAACTACGGAAGCTGGCTGGGCACGAAAAGGTTGTGGCAATTGGTGAGATGGGTCTCGATTTCTTTCGTAATCTTTCGCCGCCGGATGTGCAGAGTGTCGTCTTTCGGCAGCAGCTCGAACTGGCTAACGAATTAAATCTCCCGGCTGTGATTCACAATCGTGAAGCCGATGAAGCACTGCTGACTGCATTGCGTGAAATAACACCGAAGCGTGGTGTTGTACACTGTTTCTCCAGTAATGTGGAAACAGCAAAAGCGGTACTCGAATTGGGGCTGAAGATATCCTTTACCGGCACGGTCACGTTTGGGAAAAACCATAATGAATCGGTGCTGAAAGCCATTGACTTGGGAGATTTTATGCTGGAGACCGACTGTCCATTTCTGGCACCGGTTCCCAACCGGGGGAAATTGAACGAGCCGGGTAATATCTCGCATATTGCTCAGCGAATAGCAGAGATCAAAGGTGTCTTAATTAAAGAAGTTGCCGAAAAGACAACACGCACTGCCCAGCAGTTTTTCAGACTTCCTGCATGAAACACCGAGCTCGCAGACAGTGGGGACAGAACTTTCTGAAGGACAGCAACCTCCTCAACAAACTGGTTGCTCTCATTGATCCGGAGCCGGAGGACTTTATCCTGGAAATTGGTCCTGGTGAAGGAGCGTTAACCAAAAAGTTATCTCAGAAGGTATCTAAACTCACTGCTGTTGAGATAGATGAGAGACTGTACTCAACACTTGCCAGCCAAAACGAGCTAAAACATTGTACATTTATCAATGACGATTTTCTGAAAACCTCTTGGAATGATTATGGGCTTGGAAGCCAGGGAATTAGGGTCGTTGGTAATATTCCCTACAACATTACTTCTCCMATTATTTTCAAATTGCTCGAAAATCGGTCAAAATGGAAAGATGCTCACTTGATGGTCCAGAAAGAGGTAGCAGATCGGCTGGCTGCKAAGCCGGGAGGTAAAGAGTACGGGCGACTTACAGTAATGGTTCAATCCCAGGCAAACGTGGAAAAGCTAATTACCATCCCACCGGATGTTTTTGTGCCTAAACCGAAAGTAGATTCCATCTTCATCTCCATAAAACCTCATAGTCGATTTAAAATGGACGAAAAGATGTATGCCCGGTTTGATGCCGTTGTCCGGGCGGCATTTGGTCAGCGAAGGAAGATGTTGCGGAATTCGCTGGCTGACTTTGATCTGACCAAAGTTAAATCCATCAATTTCAACCTCAGACCGGAGACGCTTTCCGTGGAAGAATTCGTTTTATTATCAAATAAAATTGGTCGGATTAATCCGGTTGAGATTCCCGGCTGATATCAATAAATATTCCTAAGAAAAAATAAATGCTCTGCCCCTTGATTGGTAAAATTAAAAGGTGTAATTTTCTATGCTTTATGGTTATCAAAACACGAGGGAAAAGGGGGAAACTTAATGCCTAGTGATTCCAATAGAAGTTTAAGCCGTTATCTTGAAGAGATCGGTAAGTATGAACCACTTCCGCCAGTCCGTGAAATTGAGCTGGCACAACGGGTAAAGAAGGGAGATCAGATTGCTTTAAATGAACTTACTGAAGCAAATCTTCGTTTTGTAGTCTCTGTAGCTAAGGACTATCAAGGGCAGGGTTTACCACTCACAGATCTTATTAATGAAGGGAACCTTGGATTGATTAAAGCTGCTGAGCGGTTTGATGAAACTCGCGGATTTAAGTTCATTTCTTATGCAGTATGGTGGATTCGCCAATCAATTTTACAGGCTCTTGCAGAGCATTCACGTATAGTTCGCCTGCCGCTGAATCGTGTGGGTACAATCAGCAAGATTACCAAAACTGCAGAAGACCTTGAGTCTGAATACGAGCGACCGCCTAATGAAGACGAGATTGCCAAACAGCTGGAAATGCATTCTGAAGAGGTAACGGATGCAATTAGGATTTCCCGTCGGCACCATTCTCTAAATGCTCCTTTCCGTGATGGTGACAAGAACTCACTTATGGATGTAATTGAGGATAATAATCAGCGTCCACCTGACACCAAACTGATGTCTGAATCCCTAAAAGAGGAGATCAAAASCTGTCTGGACTCTCTTAAGGATCGGGAACGCGATGTAATCAAGATGTACTTCGGAATTGAGCGTGACTATGCCCTGACATTGAATGAGATCGGGGAGGAGTTCAGTCTTACACGAGAACGTGTGCGGCAGATAAAGGAAAAGGCTATCCGCCGACTTCGTCATAAATCCCGAAGTAAGAGCTTGCGGACTTATCTTGGATAAGGAAGGGGGTGTAATCGTTGGTTTCAGTTGAYATTAGAAAAGGTGAATCTTTGGAAAGGGCTTTGCGCCGCTTCAAAAAGAAATACGAAAAGGCGGGAATCCTGCGTGAGGTAAGGAATAAATCATATTACCTCAAACCTAGTGCAGCAAGGCGCGTTAGTAAGAGTCGCCGTTACTAACCTTTCATCAAATCCATAAAAATAAGAAATCCAGGCTTCGGTCTGGATTTTCTTTTTTAGATTGACTTATGGCTGTGATTATGGAATTGAACTATTAACAACGGGGTTTTGTTTTGCTTATAGAGAGCATATCCGGTGTGCGTGGAATTGTACCCGCTGACTTGAACAACGAAGTTGTCTCTGCATACGCCTTAGCGTTTCATCTCTTTCTGCCTGAGGGCTCCGTAATTCTTGGACGTGATACTCGATCGTCCGGTTTRGAACTCACTTCTACCATCACAGAACAACTTATCTATACAGGTCGAAATGTTCTTGATTGCGGAATCTGCACAACGCCTACTTTACAGTTTGTCATTGAAGATACCGACGCGGTTGGAGGTATCATGATAACTGCCAGTCACAACCCCGCGGAATGGAACGGACTCAAGTTTGTTTTTAAGGACGGATGTTTCCTGAATGCTCAACAGCTAGACGAACTCCAATCTTTAATGAAAAGTAACGGAGGTGAAAAGCCGGAGTCAGAAGGGGCATACAACGGGTTTGAGCAAGCTGTACGGCGACATGTTGATCGTATYCTCAACATTGAATTCATTAATGTTGATACTATACGAGGACGGCAGTTCAGAGTAGCCGTGGATACAGTTAATGGAGCCGCGAGCCATGCCTTACCGTTCCTTCTGGAAAAGCTGGGATGTGAGGTGGTTTTAGTGCATTGTGATCCCCATGGAGGCTTTCCACGAGGGACTGAGCCGCTTCCGGAAAATCTTGAGGATTTGTGCAGTTCCGTAAAAGAGCATGAATGTGATCTTGGACTGGCTACAGATCCTGATGGTGACCGGCTGGCTGTGGTGGATGAGTGCGGCGAACCGCTGGGAGAGGAATACACTCTCGTACTGGCGGTGGATGATTTTCTTTCCCGGGGAGAGCTCCCAGCGATAATTGTGACCAATCTCTCTACCACTTTGGCTGTGGAAGAGGTAGTGAAGCAGTATGGCGGTAGCGTGGAGCGGACTGCCGTGGGTGAAATCAACGTGGTGGAACGGATGAAGGTTTTGGAAGCCCGACTGGGCGGCGAAGGGAATGGTGGGGTCATTTTGAAGGATGTCCACTTGGGCCGAGATTCACTGGTTGGGGCGGCTATGGTTTTGAATCGATTGGCAAAAGATGAGAGTCCTTTGAGCGGCATTTATGCCTCACTGCCTCAATTCACAATCGTGAAAGACAAAGTTGACATCTCCGGTTTGGATTCCCATGAACTCCTTTCCACAATCAGCGATCAATTTCCTGAATCAGAGAAAAATATGGATGACGGTCTAAAGCTTATCTGGCCAGATCGGTGGATTCACGTTCGGAAGTCTAATACGGAGCCCATCATAAGGATTTACGCTGAAGCTCCTAMTAGTGAAGAAGCTGAATCTTTAGTGRATAGTGTCAGGAAATTGAACATTTTGCAGGATAGGTGAGTTGTCTTGAAAGAAGTCAGCAGTCTGGCTAAATTCCACGAGTAAGGATATTTCTACARSMKGSAWRMRRKWSAANGWCMRYYRMKSWNGAMAYCASSRAKMASRNNTGKAGCWKCARKRYKKGWNCAKYGCCCGATCTGTAGATCAGGTTGGAGCTGAAGAACGTGTTTCCCGACTCTTTAAGCGGAGTGTAAAAAAGGAGTCTAAACTGACAGCTCTCAAGATGGCTTTGAGCATGATTGATCTTACCACGCTGGAAGGGAAGGATTCTCCCGGCAAAGTAAAGCAGCTTTGTTACAAAGCCGCTCATCTGCACGACCAGTTCCCCGGACTCCCCGCAGTAGCGGCGATTTGTGTCTATCCCACAATGGTAGCTGTGGCAAAAAATGAGCTCGAGGGGACCGGTATTAAGACGGCAGCAGTGGCAACCGGATTCCCCAGCGGGATGACCTCTCAGGATGTAAAGCTTGATGAAGTGCGGAAGGTGGTCAATGACGGAGCGGATGAAGTTGACATGGTTATCTCTCGAGGATATTTCCTAAAAGGGGACTATCAATATGTGTATGATGAAATCGCTGCTGTTAAAGAGGCATGCGGAAATGCAGAATTAAAAGTGATCCTCGAGACTGGAGAGCTGCAGACTTTGGATAAAGTACGGCGAGCCAGCGATCTTGCCATGGAGGCGGGAGCGGACTTCATCAAAACTTCCACCGGAAAAGTGAAGCCCGCGGCTACGCCGCCGGTAGTCTTGGTAATGCTGGAAGCCATCCGCGATTTTTACTACCGGACGGGAAGAAGAGTGGGGATGAAACCGGCAGGCGGAATTGGAACCGCCAAACAGGCGATTCAGTACCTCGTGATGCTCCGGGAAACGTTGGGGCAGGATTGGCTGACTCCCGATCTCTATCGCATCGGCGCCAGCAGTCTCGCCAATGATATTTTAATGCAGATCATGAAACAGACCACGGGCGTCTATCAGTCCATCAACTATTTTTCTATCGATTAAGGAATGGGAAACACAGAGACAAAAATCGAGTTCGATTCTGACTGGACCTACGATCCGGCCCCCCAAGCCACCGATTTCATAAAAYTTCAGGAACGGTACGGCCTGTATATYAAYGGSAAGTTTAAACCGTCTGATAATGGTCGTTGTTTTGATACTATCAACCCTGCCACAGAGGAGAAACTGGCTGAAGTTTCGGAGGCATCGGAAAAGGACGTGGACCGGGCTGTCCGGGCAGCGAAAGAAGCATATGAGAACGTGTGGTCCAAGGTATCGCCCAAAGAGCGAGGGAAGTATGTCTACCGCATTGCACGGCTGATTCAGGAGTGTGCCCGGGAGTTTGCCGTGATTGAAACCATGGACGGCGGGAAGCCCATCCGGGAATCACGGGATATTGACATTCCGCTGGCAGCTGCTCACTTCTTCTACTATGCCGGCTGGGCMGATARACTCGAYTAYGCMTTYCCCGGCAGGAARRCAAAGCCRCTGGGTGTRGCGGGGCAGATTATTCCGTGGRATTTCCCGCTCTTRATRGCRGCATGGAAGATCGCGCCGGCAATCGCTGCCGGAAATACTGTTGTCCTCAAGCCGGCAGAGACCACACCGCTGACGGCCCTAAAACTGGCGGAAGTGATTCAGGAAGCCGACCTGCCGCCGGGAGTGGTGAACATCATCACCGGGGCGGGAGAAACCGGGGCACACCTTGTAAATCATCCCGAGGTGAACAAAATTGCCTTCACCGGCTCGACGGAAGTGGGGAAGATTATCCAGAAGTCACTGGCCGGGACGGGAAAGAACTACACACTGGAACTGGGCGGGAAAGCGGCCAACATCATCTTCGAAGACGCTGCCATTGATCAGGCGGTGGAAGGGATCATCAACGGCATTTTCTTTAACCAGGGACACGTCTGCTGTGCCGGCAGTCGGCTCTTTGTCCAGGAAAGTATTGCTGATGAACTGTTAAGAAAACTTCAAGACCGGATGGCCACGCTTATCGTGGGAGATCCGCTAGACAAGAACAGTGACATCGGCGCCATTAATTCCAAGGCTCAGCTAGAGAAGATTAAACATTACGAGGAAATCGGCGTGGAAGAAGGGGGCGCCATCTATCAGCCGGAATGTACCTTACCTGAGAAGGGATTCTGGTACCCTCCGACCCTGTTCACCGACGTCTCACAATCCCACCGCGTAGTGCAGGAGGAAATTTTCGGCCCCGTGCTAGCCATCCAGACCTTCCGGACGGTGGACGAGGCCATTCAGAAAGCGAACAACACTCCTTACGGGCTTTCCGGCGGAGTATGGACAGAAAAGGGTTCCAAGTTTTTTAAGGTTACGAAAGCGATTCGGGCCGGCGTCATCTGGGCCAATACCTTCAACAAATTTGATCCCACCTCACCCTTCGGCGGCTACAAGGAGAGCGGCATGGGGAGAGAAGGTGGCATCTCCGGACTTTCAGCTTACGTGGAGCTGGTATAATGAGTAATCGGCTGGACGTACGCAAGACTTACAAACTCTACATCGATGGGAAATTTCCCAGGACTGAGTCGGGCCGTTACTATAAGTGGAGTGGTGACAAAGATGGTGAAGTGGTGAATATCTGCCTCGGTTCYCGGAAAGATTTYCGTGATGCCGTCGTTGCCGCCCGGAAAGCGTTTGATCCGTGGCAAAACCGGACCGCTTACAACCGGGGACAGATCCTCTACCGCATTGGCGAAATGCTGGAAGGGCGCCGGGATCAATTCCTGGCAGAGTTRACGCTGCAAGGTGCCGCAAAGCGGGAAGCGACTCGAGAGGTGAATGGAGCCATCGACCGGCTTATCTACTATGCCGGCTGGGCGGATAAGTATCAGCAGCTGTTTTCCAGCGTCAATCCCGTGGCTCAGCCGTATTTCAACTATTCCATCACGGAAGCAACCGGAGTGGTGAGCATCGTTGCGCCGGAAGAGTCATCCCTGCTTGGACTGGTGACAGCTATTGCGCCTGTCATCATAGGCGGAAACTCCTGCGTGGTGTTGGCTTCCCATTCCAAACCGCTTTGCTCCATCTCTTTCGCGGAGGTGCTCCAGACTTCTGATGTGCCGTCGGGAGTGGTGAACATTCTAACCGGACAGCGTGCTGAACTTTTGGAGCAGTTTGCCTCCCATATGGATGTGAATGCCGTTAGCTATTTTGGTGATGATGCTGGTGAGATCAAGATAGTGGAAGAGAACGCCTCACTAAATGTAAAACGGGCCTCCATTCTGCCGGAGAAAGATTTACAAAAGAATGGCGCTCAGGGACCTTATCATATTCTCAAAACGCAGGAGATAAAGACTACATGGCATCCAATGGGAATTTAACATTACTTTATTTCTTTCTTAACTAAAGGGGATCCCTCTAGGAGATAAACGTTATGCTTAACTAACCTTATTAAGGGCTCTTCAAATGATGAGTATACTCTATATGCGTCACATAGTATATGGGAATCAAAAAATGATTTTGAAAACTGGAAAAAATCAGAAGCATTCAGAGCCGCACACAATAGTGGGGGGAAGCACCAAGAGATATATTTAGGACATCCTGAATTTGAAGGATTTGAAGTAGTATTGTAACGGAATACAAAGCCCCACCTTCGTGGGGTTTTTTGTTTATAGACATTTAGGACTACTGGGTTGTAATATTGTCTTAATGAAGCACTTCCTTGTACTACTAGTTAGTTTAATTACTCTTAATTCTGATTTATTTGCTACGCACCCTACATTTATTAACATCATAACGAATTCAGATACAATTCATAATCCAACTCTCACTGGTGTGAGTGAAACAGGAATCACTTTAGAGACGGGAATAGTTATATTGTTTGATGATTTGAATGCAGTAATGGCGTACGGACCAACAAAGGGATTACCTATTCTTGCAGGCGCAGCCTGTGGGTATCTTGGTTTTTGCCCAGGGTTTATATTTGCAGCACTAATCGGAGGTGGCGAGGTTGAAGGGGCTTTGGGGGCTGTAACATTTTGAGGCACTGCAGTTTTATCTGGAATCTTTGCATATAAAACAACTTATCGTATTGTAAGAGAAAAAAACCAAAAAATGGTATATATGGATGGATGGAGCATTGGAGAAAAAAGGGATTTCTTTATCAATGCAATACCTTAATTACATTCGTTATTCAGTTTTCGATTCTTTATGCAATTAATTTTCCCGCCAAGTAGCGGGGTTTTTTGTTTGTGGGATTGGGAGTAGATTTACGACACTATACATACTATGATTTGAAGAGAATTTGATAATATTGATGAGCTATGAGTGAATTCCGAGACCGGGTTAAGATTATAATTTTTGGCACAGATACCACAGCGGGTAAACTATTTGATGTTGTACTTATTATCACAATTATCCTTAGCATTATTGTCGTTTTACTCGATAGCGTAACAGAATACCATCTGAAAAACAAAGATATTTTTTACATCGCGGAATGGATATTTACAATAATGTTTACAGCGGAATATTTACTTCGCATTTTTTGTATCAGAAGACCCGTCAGCTATATTTTTAGTTTTTTTGGGATTATTGACTTTCTTGCGGTTATACCCACGTATTTGAGTTTATTACTGCCGGGCGCCGAAGTTCTTACCGTTATTCGTGTTTTGAGAGTATTGAGAGTTTTTAGAGTTCTGAAACTTGTCCAATATATGGGTGAAGCAAATTTATTAGTGAAAGCGTTTGTCGCCAGCCGCAGGAAGATATTTATTTTCCTATTCGCTTTAATGAATATTGTAGTAATCCTTGGCTCAGTAATGTATCTGGTCGAGGGACAATCAGCAGGATTTACCAGTATCCCGCGCAGCATTTATTGGGCGATTGTAACTTTGACAACAGTAGGTTATGGGGACATTTCACCTGCTACGAATCTAGGCCAGGCAATAGCAGCAGTCATCATGATTATGGGATATAGTATCATTGCTGTCCCTACGGGTATTGTGACTTCTGAGATTAATTATGTTCTAAAAAAGACTAAGAAACGGAAATGTATTGTTTGTGGGAAGGGCGGGTTCGATGAAGATGCAAAATTCTGCAGCACTTGCGGTTCAAAACTAACTAATAAAAAGTGACGAACCACTATTCGGTAAAAGTGATTTAGTCATAAAAATGTTTAAGATAACGTATTTCTTTTTTATTCTGTTGAAATAAGCCCAACACAAAGGATTTAAGCAAGAGCCCCGCAGTAGCAGGGTTATTTGTTTGTGGGATGATGGGTAGATTTAATTATGAAAAAGTATATTGCAATGAACAGATTTAGGACACTGTCAGCTGTAAAT
>NVVH01000061.1 GCA_002402135.1 Fidelibacterota bacterium
TGCGTGGCGGTGCCAATGGTGCTCGCATTCGTCTTGCTCCACAGAAGGATTGGGAAGCAAACAAACCAGAGCAACTTGCTCGTGTATTAGGTGTGCTTGAAGGTATTGCTGCAGACATCGGTGCGTCAGTAGCAGATGTTATTGTGCTTGCTGGTAATATTGGCATTGAGCAAGCATCAGGCGCAAGCGTTCCATTCAGTCCAGGTCGTGGAGATGCAACACAAGAACAAACTGATGTTGAATCTTTTGCAGTTCTTGAACCTTTTGCTGATGGTTTCCGCAACTATCAAAAGAGAGAGTTTACAGTTAGCCCAGAACAAATGATGCTTGACAAAGCACAACTACTTGGACTTACAGCACCAGAAATGACAGTGCTTGTAGGTGGTATGCGAGCATTAGGTATCAGTGCAGATGGTCACGGTGTATTCACTGATACACCAGGCAAGTTAACCAACGACTTCTTTGTCAATCTACTTGATATGAGAGTAGAATGGAAGCCAACTGGTAGCAATTCCTATGAAGCAACTGATCCTTCTACAGGTGAAAAGGTAAGAACTGCTACACGAGTTGATCTTGCGTTTGGTTCTAATTCTCAGTTACGAGCCTTAGCAGAAGTTTATGCATGTGAAGACTCACAACAAAAATTTGTGAGTGATTTTGTAGACGCTTGGAACAAGGTGATGAATCTTGATCGTTTTGATCTAACTTGATCRAAGCTGATGATGGAATTAGACTAAAGTTTCTTTATGTAACAATTCTGAATAATTATCAATATACAGAATTGTTACAAGCTCCTTTATATTCAATTCGAAATTGATGATAAAGCGAAATCTGCCTTCTTGGAGGGTGGGAAATCGATGCTAGGGTGTCTTCTTTCTAAAAAAGCTACAAATCCAAAACAAGCTACGATCAATGCTTTTAGCTTATTTGTAAAATCCTTTTTTCCTATTTAAACAACGTCAATTTCTGCGTTACTGTTCGGTCACCAGATTTCTGCTGCACCAGGTAAACACCCAAAGAAAGATGGCCTGCATCCCATTTGGTCTCACCTACGGTTTTATGCGGCTTATGCACTGCCTGAAACGAAGGTAACGCAAACTGGGCAATGACTCTATTCAGCATCAAGAGACAGAATGCACTAACAAATTTTATTCTTGGATAAGAATAACTCATTTAAGTAATAACATTTTGCGTGTTTTACGAATTCCGGCTGACCGCAACTCTGAGAAATAAACACCGGACGCAACCGGATAACCGAAGCTGTCAATCCCCCGCCAGATCACAGAATGGTAGCCATAATCCAGTTCCTTGTTTATGAGTGTGATCACTTCCTGGCCCAGCATGTTATAGATCGTAAGCACTACCCTGGATCTCCTGGGCAGGGCAAAATTCAGGTGCGTCAGCGGATTAAATGGATTTGGGTAATTTTGGCTTAAGGAGAACTCTTCCGGGATATCAGCAAGTATGCTTTCAACAGTCTCTAATACATAGGTTTCATCTCCAGCTACCAACTTCAGATCGTAGGCAGCAGTAATCTTTTCTTCTATCCTGAGTTCAGTCTCTAAAAAATGGTCCACTACAATCCGCCTGGGAATATCTACAACTGATATATATAGGCCTTCTGGTACTTGATTTAAAATAGAGCCTGAAACTATAACCGGTCCAGGCTCACCCTTACCATAAAGGCGCAGGTTCCAGACTCCATTAGATTCATCCAGAGATCGAAAATCAGCACTGTGTTCAAAGAGTCCTTTATTTCCAATATCCATGGCCAGACTAAGATATTCACTTAGTGACGGGAGTTTTGGCGCATCATAACCATCTTCCCCTTCAGTAGCATATTCAATACGACCGATTCGTCCAGTATGGTCAAAATATTTTTCTCCATCAATATCCAATTGTAATTCCCAGCCAGTGAATGCCATTCTACCTGTTACAAGTGAATCAGTAAATGGCTTCAGCATTATACTTTTAATAGTTTGAGAATCGTTAAATATGGCATAACCGGCCCAGGGAGCCAGTACCTGTGATGGGCCTTCCCATCCATCTCGATCTTCTTCGCCGTAAAGGTATAATCCTGAAATAGTTTCCGGATTATATTCAGCAACAACAGGAAAAGAAAAGGGACTGCCAATCATATTCCAGCCACTGCGAAGTTGAATCGTATAATCAACAAGGGGAACAGCCAGGCCTGTGGTTTTTTTATTGCTGAATACAACTGCTTCTGAATAATGATGCTTGAACCAGTAAGCCCTGCCAGTTTCAATGGCATCCGGTTTGATCCATTCATTTGTATTGGGATTCCAATCATAAAACACATGTCCTGACTCCAGATCGGAAGGGTTTATTTGCGTTTCTGCTAACTCTCCCGGCCAGACCATCATGCGCCATTTATCCGATCGTATACCTTCAGGATAATGGCTGTAGGTATTCCCCATGCTCAGCTCATTCTTTGCAAATTCAACCACCGGTGTTTTATAATCACTTTCGCCAATATTGGCCATACTGTCCACAC
Organism: Fidelibacterota bacterium; assembly: GCA_002402135.1. Classification (GTDB taxonomy): domain Bacteria; phylum Fidelibacterota; class Marinisomatia; order Marinisomatales; family UBA2128; genus UBA2128. The sequence goes on from NVVH01000061.1 coordinate 2,516, forward strand.
TTTCCATATGGGCACGTAAATTGAATATGGTAACCAGGCTATCAGGGACAGAAACTTCAAATATGGTATCATTCAGTGCTTCCATAGGGATTTTGATCGCATTCAAACTGCCGCCTAATTGAATGTACAGGTCCGCACTGGCAACACCATTTATATCTGTAGCAATGGCCCTTGCAATTACAGGCATACCATCATTAAAAATGGTATCTGCAAGAATAGGTATAATACTCGGAGGCTTCAAATAAAATTCAGATGCAATATTCCATAATCCGCCTTTTAGTAACAATGTGTCCCCGCTTCCAGTCTGATAGAAACTAGTGCCTATAGCTCCTTTCAGAACCAATGAGTCAGAATTTATAGGCCGTTGGCTCAGCGCGATCTGGTAGGTATGCAGTTTAAAATCCTGACCATCTAAGGAACATAAACCTATAAGAATCGCAGCAATTGACGATCTAAAGATTCTTTGATTGTATTTGCTATCTATGAACCTGGTTTTTGTGGACAAATTTGTCATGTTCATAATCCTCTGGCAGTACCATTATGATTATTACCCGATAGGTCTATTACACTATCACCATCGCTAAGTGAGCTTGTTAATGAATAATAGATACCCAGAGATTTTCCCTGACCCGCTGACCAGGATCGAAGATCTGTGTTCCCCTGTGCATTGTGGAGCGAAGTGATATCACTCGGATCACAAAAACTGATAAAGGCATATTCCGTAATATTATTTAGGTCAACATAAGGGGTGGCACCTAAACATAGTCTCCCCAGATACCCAGTGCCGCTGGTGGTGCCGCTAACGTCAGGAGTAACACCAAGGGTTAAAACGTAGACACCATTTTTATAAAAAGAAATTGAATTCTTTGACACAGCACCAGCTGGTCCATAATCTGAGCCCGCTCCTACAGTTGTATTGCCTAATCCAGTGGATTCAACAGTACCCGTATTCCCAGAACTGAAATCACTAACCTGACTATATGATACTTTGACATAATCATATGTTCCAGATGCAGTCTTTTCAGCTAAAACTGTGGGGGAACTAGAGTCATTCCCATCATAGACGATATTTTTGTTGGTACCAGTCCCTCCATAGGAGTAGTTACGTTCGAACCATACCTTTGTACCAGTGTCCGATGATGTAAATACACCTGTTGAAGCATTAACAGTTCCCCTGTAACCTGTCCAAAAATAATATTCACTATCATAATAAATCATCTGAATATTATTAGAATACTGGCCAGCCCAAGATGTTGAATGATTTGCAACACCTGTTGACCTATTTACTGTACCTCGTTCTTGATCACTTACAACTGTTCCACTTGTATCCCATAGTGCTGAGTAAATACGATTTGACCCATCATAGTAATACCCAGCGCGCATGCTATGGCCAGGACTTGTATAATAGCACTGTCTCCTTACCCAATGGCTACCAACTGGAAGCTTTGCACGTATAGTTACTGTAAATGAGCTGGAATCATCTATCGTATAGTCCTTTAAGCCTGTTCCCCAAGGAATTTCAATATGATCACCACCCGTACCGTTTTGATCGTTATTATTAAAACTTAAAGCTGTCACGGAAAATCCAGGGTGACTGGCTACACGCTTTTGGATGGCCTGAAAGACAGGCAACGCAATCTGAGCGGTGGCCTTTTCTGCTAACACCAGTATAGCAACAAGGATGATTATATTCAGTTTTTGATTCATTTAGGATGTTGTGTCTCCGGATACAACAAACACGTTACTGCCCAGATGGACCAAGGTCATGATGGCGTGCTGTCCAGCAGTCTTACTGCCATTACGATTATTTAAGGTGGTGCTGTTAGCACTAAGCGAGACCTGTCCGCTTCCGCTCTGGATGATCATGCAGTTAAATCCAGATGGTAAACTTGCTGGTACGGTGATGGTTACAGCACTGTTGCTGGAGCAAACTATAATGGTACCATTATCGGAAGCGGACAGTGTTTTACTGGTCCCGGATTCGGTCTGAAGATCTGCAGCATAACCTGTGATGGCATTATCGTTAAAATCCGTCTTACCGCTGCCATTTGGTGCAAGAGTAATATCCCCATTTGCGCCATCAGTGATTGTAATTGAACCCGTGGTTGAATTACCCGTCTGCAGGGTAACATCATAATCTCCATTGGACTGAAAAACACCTACCGCACTGCCCGTGCCGCCTGCCACCGTACCATTAATTAACACCGTACCATCGGTAGAGTTGGTGATCGTCTCATCGTTCTCCAGGATCAGACCAGCTGAACCCGTTACATCCACACTGGTGCTGGCAACAACCGTAGCACCGCTGAAGCCTGTTGCTGTAATGACACCTGTAGAAGGATTGTAGGTTGCATTGCCATCTGATTCAAGTCCCATGGTCCCTCCGTCCACATCTCCATCAGAAGTGAACACTATTGCGTTACTCTCATCTGTGCTCTCATTGTCTGTGATTTTTACCGTAACAGAACTTGCCGTTGCCCAGTCACCAGCTTCTGTTCCATCGGATATCCATACCTGACCCGATGTACCAGCTGATGTGATAAAATATTCATTGTTCTCTACCTTGCTCGCAGACAAGGTGCCATCTGAAAGGTCATCCAGGTCCGCATCCGCTGCCTGTTTTGCATCCAGCTGGGTCTGTATCGCTGAAGTAAC